>JAIRXZ010000160.1 GCA_031267995.1 Odoribacteraceae bacterium
GTTTTACGCGAATAACGCGCTGGTGAACACGGGGGAGCTGGTGTTCCGGGAGGTGGAGACGGGGGAGGAGGCGCTGGCGCTGCGAGCGTACGCGGGGGAGGGGTTCCTGGAGTTCCGGTACGCGTTGCCGGAGGATTCTTACGAGCTGGGGTTCACGATCACGACGCGCGGGCTGGAGGGGGTGATCGCGAGTCAGACGACGTTCCTGAATTTGCAGTGGGGGGTGAATATGCCGAGCCTGGAGAAGAGCCGGGATTTCGAGAATCGATACACGGGGGTTTATTACCGGTCGGCGGGGGGGAGCGTGGAGAATCTGTCGGTGTCCGGGAACGAGCGGGAGGAGCCACCGGTGAAGGTGAAGTGGGTGGCGTTTAAACAGCAGTTTTTTTCTTCGATCCTGGTGGTGGATAGCCCTTGTAACGCGGTGGTGGCCTCGACGATTTCGAACGATCCGGGTTTTCTCAAGGAGGCGCGGGCGGAGTTGTCGCTGCCGTACGAGGGGCGCGCGGAGGAGCGGTACGAGATGAGGTTTTTCTTCGGGCCAAATTCTTTCCCGGTGCTGGAGGCGTGCGGGGATGATCTGGATTTTACCGAGTTGGTTGACCTGGGATGGAAGGGGGTGGCGTGGATTAACCGCTATTTGGTGATCCCGATGTTCCATTTCCTGGAACGGAACGTGACGCTGAATTACGGGTTGATTATTTTCTTGCTGACGCTGATTATCAAGATGTGCTTGTTCCCGCTGACGTACAAGTCGTATTTGTCGCAGGCGAAGATGAGGGTGTTGCGACCGCAGGTGGAGGAGATTAACAAGCGTATCCCGGCGGATAAGGCGGGGGAGAGGCAACGCGCCACGATGACGCTTTACAGGCAGGCGAAGGTGAGTCCGATGGGGGGGTGTCTGCCGATGTTGGTGCAGTTTCCGTTTTTGGTGGCGCTGTTTTATTTTTTCCCGGGGGCGATCGAGCTGAGGCAGCAGGGTTTTTTGTGGGCGACCGATTTGGCGTCGTATGATTCGATTCTCGATTTGCCGTTTCGCGTGCCCGGGTACGGGAGTCACGTGAGTCTCTTTTGCTTGTTGATGACGGTGACGAATATCTTGTATACCGTGATGAATCAACGAAATCAACCGATGAATGATCAAATGAAAAGCATGAAGTACGTGATGTATTTGATGCCCGTGATTTTCCTCTTTGTCTTTAATGATTATTCTTCGGGACTGAGTTATTATTATTTTATCTCTTTGCTGATCACGATTATCCAGATGTGGGCTATCCGCCGCGTTGTCGATGATGCCAAGTTGCTGAAGGAGATTGAACGCGCGAAGTTGCGTCCAGTCAAGCCGTCCAAGTTCCAGGAGCGCCTCGTGGCCGCGCAAAAAGAGCAGGAACGCCGCCGCCGGGCTAAGTTGAAAAAGTGAGAGGCTGCCCCGCGGACGGCGCGAGATTGGTACTGTAAGGTAAGTAATCGGTGTCGCGAGGCAGTTGACCAACGGTGCAGACCAGGCAAGAGGTGTAAACCAGGCAATCACCACGCAAAAAGCCGCTCCCCTTCGGAGCGGCTTTTATATACCCAAAACAAGAAAGTGGCCTCATAAAACAAGGAAGTCGCGTATGCCTCCAAGCCAACCAAGAAAGCAATGTGTACACCACGCAAAAAGCCGCCTCGAAAGGGAGCGGCTTTTATATACCCAAAACAAGAAAATGGCCTCATAAAACAAGGAACTCGCGTACGCCTCCAAGCCAACCAAGAAAGCAGCGTGCGCACCACGCGAAAAGCCGCCCCATTTCGGAGCGGCTTTAGATACCTTATAAAACAAAGAAGTCGCTTCACAAAACAAAGAAGCGGCTTCATATACCTACACAAAACAAGGAAGTAACGGGTGGATCCACCCGTTACCTCCTATTTCGTGCTCGCCAGGGAACGTTTACAGCCCGTTAACGTGTAGCGTCAACTTCGACGTCAGGTTGGCGGCCTTATTCTTGTGAATGATATTCTTCTTTGCCAGCTTATCCAGCATAGACACCACCTTGGGCAGCAACTCCGTGGCGGTAGTTTTGTCCGTTAGCAAGCGCAACTTCTTCATCGCGTTGCGTGTGGTCTTCGCGTAATAACGATTGTGCAGCCTTCTTTTTTCTGTCTGCCTGATCCTTTTTTCTGCGGATTTATGATTTGCCATCTCTTCAAACAAAATTTAGTTTAACCTTGGTAGTCCGTACGAGAATCGAACTCGTGTTACAAGAATGAAAATCTTGCGTCCTAGCCCCTAGACGAACGGACCTCTATTCGCGCTAACTCCATTAAGACTTGGGTTGTAGTCCGTACGAGAATCGAACTCGTGTTACAAGAATGAGAATCTTGCGTCCTAACCCCTAGACGAACGGACCGTAAACGTTTTTAGCGGCTGCAAATATACGCCATTTTTAATTGCCTCCAAACAAAAGGGTGAATTTTTTCCCGTTGTCGTTTCCCGTCAATTCGTCTATCTTTGTCGCGCAAAACCTACACGGATGGCAAAACTATTTCTGATACCCACGCCCGTGGGCAACCTCGAGGACATTACATTGCGGGCGATACGCGTGCTCAAAGAGGTCAGCGTGATCCTGGCCGAAGACACCCGCGTGTCGGCGGTGCTGCTGAAGCGTCACGGGATAGCGACCCCCTTGCTCTCGCACCATAAATTCAACGAACACCAGCAGGTGGGACGCGTCGCCGACCGGATCGCCCGCGGCGAGGACGTGGCGTTAATCAGCGACGCGGGCACGCCGGGCATCTCCGACCCCGGTTTCCTGCTCGTGCGGGAGTGTGTCGAGCGGGGCATCGAAACGGAGTGCCTGCCGGGCGCCACCGCCTTCGTGCCGGCGCTGGTCAACTCCTCCTTCCCGTGCGACCGTTTTTGTTTCGAGGGATTCCTCCCGCAAAAAAAGGGGAGGCAGAAGCGACTGCTCGCCCTCGCGGACGAGGAGCGCACGATGATCTTTTACGAATCCCCCTTCCGCTTGGTAAAGGCGCTGGAGCAGATGCGCGCGTGCTTCGGCGGGGAGCGGCGGGCGTGCGTTGCCCGCGAAATCAGCAAGATTCATGAAGAGTACCGCCGGGGCACGATCGACGAACTCCTCGCGCACTTCACCACCTCCGGCGTCAAGGGGGAGATCGTCATCCTCGTGGAGGGGAGGAGCGAAGCCCGGTAATCGCGGAAAGAATCCCCCGTCGCCTCCCGTTCATCCTCGCGGGGCGAAGGAGCGGAGCTTATTCTCGATAATCGCGGAAAGAATCTCCCGGAGGCACCCGTTCATCGCGGTCACCATTTTGGGAATAAAACTATTGGAAGTCATTCCTGGCGTGGTATTCACCTCCAGCATAAAAATCTCGTCCCCCCTCACGCGGTAATCCACGCGGACGATCCCCTCGCACCGCAGGAGGTCGTAAATCGCGGAAGAGAGCCTTTTGAGGCGGTCTGAAAACTCCTCCGGGACGCGTGCCGGGATAATCTCCTCCGCGCAAGCGGGATCGTACTTTGCCTGGAAATCGAAAAGCTCCCTTTTAGAAATCACCTCCGCCACCGGCAGCAGCGCCACCATCTCCCCGCTCTTGACCACCCCGCAAGTAAACTCCCGACCGTCGATAAACTCCTCCACCAGCACCTCCGGGCAATAACCCATCGCCCTCGCCACGGCATCCTCCAGCTCGTCGAGCGCCTTCACCTTGGCGATACCGAAGCTGGAACCCTCCGCGTTAGGCTTCACGAAACAGGGCAGCCCCAGCGTGTCGACAACCTCCTGCCTGTCATACGCCACGCCCCGCCTCAGCAGCAGGGAATCGGGCACCTTCACGCCGTGCCCCCTCAGGTAAGCGTTGCACGTGTACTTGTCAAACGTCAGCGCGGAGCACAGCACGCCGCACCCCCCGTACGGCACCCGCGCCATATCGAGATAGCCTTGCAGCAGCCCGTTCTCGCCGGGCGTACCGTGGACGGTAATATAAGCGAAGTCGAACCTCACCCTCTCGCCCCCCCTGGCGAAAGAAAAATCATTCCTATCCACCGGGTAGCGCTCCTCCCCCTCGACAACATTCCACTCCAAACCCCTGATGACCACGAGAAACTTGTTAAACCGTTCCCCGTCCAGCATCTCGTAAACGTGGTTTCCCGACCGGATCGAGACCTCGTACTCGGCGGAGTCCCCCCCCGCGATAACAGCGACATTCTTCATTTTTTTAATACTTTCGCGGCGCAAAAATATGAAAAAATGTCCGAAATAAACGACCTCACGCGGGGAAGTGTCGGCAAGGGCGTGTGGAGCATGGCCATCCCGTTGATCACCGCCTCCTTCATCCAGATGGCCTACAGCCTCACCGACATGTTCTGGGTAGGGCACCTGGGGAGCGAGAGCGTGGCCGCCGTCGGCGCCGCCGCCTTCTTCCTTTGGCTATGCAACGCCCTATCGCTCACGTGCAAGGTAGGCGTGGAAGTCTCCGTCTCCCAATCGTTGGGCGCCCGTCAGCCCACCCGCGCCCGCGTCTACGCCAACCAGGCATCCCTCCTCGCGGGAGTCATCGCCTGCGCGTACGCCGTCGCCGTCTGGATCGCCTCCGCCCGCCTCATCTCCATCTTCCACCTCGCCCCCGCCATCTCCGCCGACTCCTCGGCCTACCTTCGCGCCACCGTCCCGGCGCTATTCTTCATGTTCAACAACAACATCTTCACCGGCATTTACAACGGCCAGGGCAACAGCCGCACGCCCGTCAAGATCCTCTCCGTCGGCTTCATCTGCAACATCGTCTTCGACCCGCTTTTCATCTACGGCTGGGGCTACATCCCCCCCCTGGGCACCACCGGCGCGGCCGTCGCCACGGTACTCTCCCAGGGCGTCGTCTTCGCCATCTTCATCTACAAACTCTACATCAAGCGCTCGGCGCTCGGCAAGCTCCGGCTCGCCAGCCGCTGGCGTCCCCGCTTCATCCGCCGGGTAGCCGCCCTGGGACTCCCCGTCAGCCTGCAAAACGCCCTCTTCGCCATCTTCTCCCTCACCCTGGCCACCTTGGCCGCCCGCTGGGGACACGTCGGGATAGCCGTCCAGAGCATCGGCGCGCAAGTAGAAGCCCTCACGTGGATGACCGCCGCCGGCTTCTCCACCGCCCTCGCCGCCTTCGTCGGGCAGAACTTCGGCGCCCGCGACCCTCGCCGCGTCCGCCAGGGCTACCGCTACACCCTCAAACTCTCCGCCGGCATCAGCCTCGTCGCCACCCTCGCCTTCCTCCTGCTGGGTCGCCAGATCTTCGGCCTCTTCGTGCGGGAGCCGGCAACCATCGCCGCCGGCAGCGACTACCTCGCCATCCTCGCCCTCTCCCAGCTCTTTTGCGCCTTCGAAAGCGTCACCGCCGGCGCCTTCAACGGCTGGGGAAAAACCATCCCCCCCTCCGTCACGGGCATCCTCCTCACCGCCGCCCGCGTCCCCTTGGCCTACTACCTCGTATCCTTCCCCTTTTTCGGGTTAAACGGCATCTGGTGGAGCATCACCATCTCCAGCATCCTCAAGGGAATCGTCCTGGTCGCGTGGTACGGCCGTTTCCAGAAAAACGCCTCGCGACGCCTCCTCGCCCGCCCCCTTCCCCGCGTCAGCGCGGAAAAATAGTTTGGTCGGCACGGAAAGAATCCCTAACTTCGTGCCTCCAACAAGTAGGGAAATTGTAAAACAAAAAATCTTAGAAACATGAAAGTTACTGTAGTAGGAGCGGGAAACGTCGGCGCCACGTGTGCCTACGCCATCGCGGAAAAAGAAATCGTCAACGAAGTCCTTCTCCTGGACATCAAAGAAGGCCTTGCCGAGGGAAAAGCCCTGGACATGTGGCAGACGGCCCCCATCAAATCGTACGACACCTACCTCCGGGGCGCCAGCAACGACTACGCCGCCTCCGCCGGCTCCAGCGTCGTCGTCATCACCTCCGGCGTC
>JAIRXZ010000011.1 GCA_031267995.1 Odoribacteraceae bacterium
CGGTGTCAACTTCATCCCCCCGAGGCACCCCACGAACTCCGCCCCGAGGCTCTCCTGCAAAAAAATCACCACGTTCAACGGCCTATCCCTCACCCTCGTCGGTCGTTGTACATGAAGAAAAGGAACATCAGGATCACTAAAATCCTCCCCGGGCACGTCCATATACCGCTTTACCCGTGTAAAAGCCTCATTTGCATCCATATCCCCGTACATTTTCGCCACGTCTGTCTCGTGTCGCGACGCGTAAGCCGCGTACAGCACCGTGTAAGTCGAATTTAACCCCAGAGAATTTGTTAATTGATCCAGCGAAAACACGGCATTACTCGTGTTAATTGGCCGTTTTGAAAAAAGACTACCGCGTGCCCCCGCGAACAACGCGAAGAAAATCAGCGGAAAAGCAATTAACCGCCGCGTCCATCCCGTCACCGGTGCGGCAAAAAAACGTCCTCCCCATCTTATCGCCATCCACACGCTTGCCATCAGCGCTGCCAACACGCCAATCAAATCCCACGGACGACCTTTTACCAACATCGTGAACACCTCCCGCGGGTACACCAAATACTCCAGGAACAGCGTGTTAGGCCTCGTGTCATACTGCCGGATAAACGCCGGTGTCGCCAACTCCATGAAAAGCAAAAAAATCAACCACGCGCAATAATATACCCGAATCCCCCGTGCCGCCTGCCATTTTCCCGGTAACAAACATGTAACCATAATTGGTATCAACGATAAGTAACTCATCACGATAACATCAAAGCGAGCACCAACAATAAACAACCATCCTCCCCCCTCTACCCGCGCTACCCGATCATGAAAAATGAAAAATAATACCAATCTACTCACCATCAAAATAACCATTCCAGCGACAAAAAAGCGCAGCAATGGTCGTACGAAACACCATTTCTTCATACCAGATTAATTTAGCCTTACAATAAAATCTATTTACTTGTCACACAAACAACTCATACGCGAAAACCCGAATAAGGTTACACTGCACTCGCCAATCTCTTTTCATTCAATCTATTTACCTGAAATAGCTATAATATACAGAAACTTATAAATAAAACATCCATCTCTGTATAGCATAAAAATATCCATTGCGTTTTTTTCTATTCCAGAAGGAATATGCCATTGATGCTAACGCACGAAGAGCTGACAAGTATATCCCGCGGGATGGCGATGTTCACGGGTAAAATGGCGACATTTATGCCCGAAATAACGCCCCGCACCCGTTGAAAGCAAAAATATCTCGCGAGGGATTTTTTTAATCCCTCGCGGGATAGCAAATAACCCTCGCGGAATATTTTTCGCTCCTTGGGTATCGCGCCCTTTCTCGCGGGGGATCGATGGCCGCGAGAGCGTCCTTTAGATAAATGTAAAAGAGAGGCCGTCCGGTGGTGGGACGGCCTCGTTTGTTCGGTAAGAAATTGGCCGAGAAATTGGCCGGGCCGAGAAATTGGCCGGGGGGCTGGCCGCGAGAAGACGCGAGGGGGAAACTGTCGAGGTGGTTAGCCGCGAGCGGTTACTTTCCCAGAAACTCGCGCACCTCGGAGAAGACGCGTTCGCCGGTGAATCCTAACTTCTCGTCGAGAACCTTGGCGGGGGCGGAGTGGCCGAAGGCGGTGACACCGTGCACGCGTCCGTCGGGGCCGACGAGTCCCTCCAGCGTGACGGGGAGGCCGGCGGTGAGGCCGTAGCGGGGTTTCAAAGGCGGGAGAATCTCCGCCTGGTAGGCGGCGTGTTGCTGGCGGAAAAGTCCCTCGGAGATCACGGAGATCACGCGCGCCGTTATTCCCGCGCGCTCCACCAGCAGGCGGGCGCCCTCCACCAGCGTGGAGACCTCGGAGCCGGAGGCGAGCAGGATGACGTCGGGGTCGTTCCCGGTTTCAAAGGCGACGTATGCCCCGCGGGTTGCTCTCGCGGCGAGGGTGTCGGGGAGGTCGTTGATGTTTTGGCGGGAGAGGACGAGGGCGGTGGGGGTGTCGTTGTTTTCCATTGCCATTTGCCAGGCGACGCTGGTTTCCGCCGCGTCCGCCGGTCGCAGCACCAACATGCCGGGGCGTCCGGAGTGGTTGTGCAGTTTTTCCATCAGGCGCAGTTGCGCTTCTTGCTCGACGGGCTGGTGGGTGGGGCCGTCCTCGCCGACGCGGAAGGCGTCGTGCGACCAGATGTATTTGACCGGCAGTTCCATGAGGGCGGACATGCGGAAGGCGGGTTTCATGTAGTCGGAGAAGACGAAGAAGGTGCCGCATCCCGCGAAGAGGCCCCCGTGCAGGGCGATGCCGTTGCAGAGGGCGGCCATCGTGAGTTCGGAGACGCCCGCCTGGAGGAAGGCGCCGTTGAAGTCGCCGCGGGCGAGCGGTTTGGCCCCTCCCTTGAGGAATCCGTCGGTTTTGTCCGAGTTGCTCAGGTCGGCCGAGCTGATGATCATGTTGTCTACCTGCCGGGCGAGGTGTTGGAGGACGTCGGCCGAGGCCGCGCGGGTGGAGGTGTTGGCGGCGTGGGCGATGGATTGGTAGTCGACGCGGGGCGGTTGCCCGGAGAAGAAGCGGCGCCATTTGTCCGCGAGTTCGGGGTTGGCGCGTTCCCAGGCTGCTTGTTCCGCTTTTTTGGCGCGGGCGCGGGCGCGTTTTTTGTCGAGGGCTTGGGCGTAGAAGTCGCTCACGTCGGGGAAGATGGCGAAGGGGTTTAGCGGGTTGCCGCCCAGGTTTTCGACGGTTTTGTCGATGGAGGCGCCGGCGGCCGAGAGGGGTTGGCCGTGCGTGGAGACTTTGTCGGAGAAGTCCTCCCCGTTGGCGCCGAGGGCGCCTTTGCCCATGAGGGTTCGGCCGATGATGAGGGTGGGTCGCTCGTTTTCTTCTCTCGCGGCTTGCAGGGCTTGGGTGATTTCCGCGGGGTTGTTCCCGTTGATGGAGATGACGCGCCAGCCCCATGCCTGGTATTTGAGGGCGGTGTTTTCGGTGGTGACCTCGCTGACGCGGGTGGAGAGTTGGACGTCGTTGGCGTCGTAGAAGAGGATGAGGTTTGATAGTCCCAGCGTGCCGGCCACGCGCCCGGCGCCTTGCGAGATTTCTTCTTGCACGCCGCCGTCGGAGATGTAGGCGTAGGTTTTGTGCGCCATCCATTCGCCGAAGCGGGCGGCGAGGAAGCGTTCGGCGATGGCGGCGCCGACGGCCATGGCGTGCCCTTGTCCCAGTGGGCCCGAGGTGTTTTCGACGCCGCGGGCGAGGTCGCGCTCCGGGTGTCCCGGCGTGACGCTTCCCCACTGGCGGAAGTTGGCGAGGTCTTCCATCGTGTAGACCCCGGTGAGGCTCAGCGCGGCGTAGAGCATGGGGGACATGTGGCCGGGGTCGAGGAAAAAGCGGTCGCGGTTTGGCCACGCCCGGTCGTCCGGGTCAAATTCGAGGAAATTCGCGTACAGCGCGTTGATAAAGTCGGCTCCCCCCATGGCTCCGCCGGGGTGTCCCGATTTGGCTTTTTCTACCATGACGGCGGCGAGGAGGCGGATGTTGTCCGCCGCCCGGTTTAGCGTGTTGTCCATGTGATGATTCATTTACAGGTTTTTGTCTTTATAGATGTTTTCCCACCATGCCGGTTGTTGTTTCAGGTATTTGGCGAAGTAGGCGAGGATGGTGTTGTGCCACAGGACGCGTTGTCGGTAGTCCACCACCGCGTGGTCGGCGTTTTTGATGAGGACGAGTTCGACGTCTTTTTTCAGCAGTTTGAGGGCGGTGTAGAACTGGATGCTTTCGCCGGTGGGGACGTTGACGTCGGCCGTGCCGTGGAGGAGGAGGATGGGGTTCTTCACCTTGTCGGCGCGGAATAGTGGGCTTTGATCCACGTAGATGTCCTTGCGGTTCCAGGGGTAGGAGCCGGCGGTGGCGTTGGTGCTGTAGCCGTAGCCCCAGTAGCCTTCGCCCCAGTAGCTGGAGATGGAGGAGATGCCGGCGTGGGAGATGGCGCAGGCGAAGATGTCCGTCCGCGTTTGCAGCAGCATGGTGGTGAAGCCGCCGTAGGAGGCGCCCATGCAGCCTACTCGCCGCGGGTCGACGAAGGGGTGGGCGGCGATGAACGCTTTGGCGCTGGCGATGATTTCGTCGGCCGTGGTGATGCCCCAGTTGTTTTGGTGGCGGGCTGAAAATTCTTGCCCGAAGCCGGTGGCGCCGGAGGGTTGCATGATGTAGACGATGTAGCCGTTGGCCGCGTAGAGGTTGAAGGGCCAACGACCGCCAAAGGTGCGCTCCACGGGCGACGTGCCGCCGTAGTAGTAGACGATCAGCGGGTATTTTTTGGCGGGGTCGAAGTTGGCGGGCAGGTAAAAGCGGCCGTCGATGGTGCTTCCCTTGTGGCGGTAGTCCCAGTCGTTTACCTGGCCAAATTCGACGTTACGGAATTGCGCGCCGGAGGGGTCGTCCCACAGGGTCGACTGTAAGTTTTCCAGGTCGAGCGTGTAGACGCGCGTCGGGAATTGCGCGCCGGAGGCGAGGTAAACCGCCTTGTTTCCAGCCTCGGCCGGGGAGAAGGCCTGCACGAGGTCGCCCTCGCAGGGGATTTGTTCGATCGTTTTCCGGGCGTCGTTGTAGCGGAAGAGGCGGATATAGTCGGTGTCCCCGGCGATGATGTAGATGTTGCCGTCCCGGTGCCAGCGCGCTTGCGAAACCGAGGGGTTAAAGTGCAGGGTGATGGGGGCGACGGTTTTTTTATCCAGGTCGTAGATGTAGAGTTGGGTGTCGTACCCGTTCACGATTTTTTCTTTGCCGATGGCCGTTCCGATGTTGCCGAACGCGTTTGCCGCGCCGCTGACGAGCAGTCGGGAGGCGTCGGGCGAGAAGGAGCAGCGTATGCTCGACAGGCGATCCTGCCACAGGGTGTCCACCCGGTTTTCGCGGAGATCCATCAGGTAGACGGATTGTTTGCGGAAGGGGTACTCGTCATAGTCGGGGCGACTGGTGGCGAAGAGGATTTTTTGCCCGTCCCGGCTCATGTCCATGAGGGACGTGCTGAGGTTTCCCCACGTCAGGCGGGAGTGCAGGCCGGTGTTCAGGTCGAACTTGCAGAGGAACGAGCGGTTTCTGTAGTACGCCTGCCTGTCCTCGATGCCGTCCAGCTTGCGCAGCTCCCACTCCCGGTCGCTGTAATTCTCCGACACGGTGTAGAGCAGGGACGAGCGGTCGGGCAGCCAGGAGTAAGTGGAGAGGTGCTGGTCGGACTGGAACAGCTGCTCCAATTGCCCGTTGGCCGGGTCGTAGATGTAGAGCGATACCCCCTCGCCCTCCTTGATCAGGAAGGAGATCCTGTCCTCGCCCGGCACCCATTGCACCCGCGTGGCCTCCTGCCCGTGGAGGGAGTAGCGTATCTCCTTTCCCTCCAGGCGGTAGAGGTGCGTCACCCGGTTGCTCTTTCCCTGGATGGTCTCCATCCTGTCCATCAGCAGGTAATTGCCCGACGGGGAGAGCTGTATCCCCCCGGCGCGGCTGCCGTTCAGCACGTCGTCCACCGTTTTGCCCCGCTTTGGCGAGAGCGAAAAGGCGATGGAGGCCTCACTGAAGGCGGTGTCCGCCTCGAACTTGGCCGAGAAAAGCGACTTATCGCCCGGCATCGACAGGCTCTTCACGATGATCGCGTGCTTTCCGGGGATCCACTCGGCGGAGACCCTCTTTTCCACGGGCTTGCCGTTGGGGCGGGTGTCGTAAGTCAATCGCTTCACCCCGTCGACGTACACCTCCGCGTTCGCGCTGAAATTGAAGAAGAGCGACCCCTTCATCCACTCCGCGTTGCTCAGGTAAACAGCGTGATAGAGCACGAGGGCGTCGCCCTCCAGCGTGTCGGGGCGGACGACCTCCGCGTTCGTGCCGGCTCGCCACGTCAGCCCGCTCCACGTTTTTTCCGCGTAGCCCGGCGCGGGATTTAACGCCGCGATGTTCACGAACGAGTGCTGGAGCCACTTCGCCGGCGTGAAGGTTTGGTCGTCGACGTTTTTCACCGATCCGAAGGCGGGTGGGATAACGCGAACAGGGGATAGCGCCAGCCACTGATCGACACTCTGGGCGCCGGCCGATAACGACAACATCGTCCCGATGATAAAAAAGATTCGTTTCATAAAGTTATAAATTAAATAATTAGATTCTCCTCGCGGTAGCCGCGTGTCGCCCGCGGGAGATGATTTCGGATTCACTTCTTCCCGCGCGATCGCGTCGACAAAGCTAATCCTAAATCCGGGATCGTTAAAAATTTATGGGGGAAAAAAGCCCCCCGCTCGCGAGAAATGTTTAATTTTGCCGGGGATTAGAAAATGTAGACATCTAATAATGTAGCAATTTAAAGTTGAGCATATGAAAATTATTGTACCGATTATTTTGGCCGCGGCGGTTGTCGCGGGTTGTCAATCCAGGAAAAAGATGTACGCCGCGCCCTTCGACAACGAGGACGATCAGGTGGTGGTGGTGACGGACACTCGCACGACGCTGCAACCAACACAGACCACGACGACTACCACCACTGCCCCGCGCGACAATTCGCCCATCCGCGTGCAGCAGGAACGGGTGACCATCAGCCACGGGACGTCGACGAAGCGGTTTCACGTTATCGTGGGCAGCTTCTCCAACGAGGAGAACGCCATCCGCCTGCGCAACAAGTTGAACAGCGACGGGTACGTCAGCATCATCATGCTGAACGAGGCGCGCATGAACCGCGTGAGTGTCGCCGGGTTTGACGACGAGACCTCCGCGCGGGAGGAGTTGCGGCGCATCCGCGGGGCTTATCCCGAATACCAGGACGCCTGGTTGCTGGTGATGCAATAACAACGGCGCGTCGCGGCGGTCGAGTGCCGATCGCGTGAATGAAAAAGTTGCCCTCGCGGGGGCAACTTTTTTTATGTTCGCCTGGATTATCGCCGGGTGGTAAAAAAGGGGGGCGATTTGTCCGTTATTGAGTTGTATCAGATGAGTGTAAACTCGATCTCCCCGGCGCCGCTTGTCGGGGCGCCCCATGCGTTCCAGGCGAACTCCGGTTCCTCCGTCAGTCGTCCCTGATCGCAGCGGAACACGCGGCCGGGGTATCGCGCGATAAGATCGTACTGGTGCGTGGCAATGAGGACGGTGGTACCGTTTTCGGAGATTCCCTTCAGCAGCTCGATCAGTCGGAAGGAGGTTTCGGGATCGATATTCCCCGTCGGCTCGTCGGCCAGAATCACGGGCGGGGAGTTCAGCAACGCCCGCGCCAGGACGACGCGTTGTTGCTCGCCGCCTGAGAGTTGGTGCGGGAACCTCTCCTCCGCGTCGGGCATCTCCACCTGTTCCAGCACCTCCTTGACGCGTTGGCTGATCATCCTCTTTTTCCAGCCGGTAGCCCTCAGCACGAACGCGAGATTATCGCGAACGCTCCGGTCGGTAAGCAGCCGGAAATCCTGGAACACGATGCTGCACTTGCGGCGCAGCCGGGGGACGCGCGACTTCCGGATGCCGTTCAGGGAAAAACCGGCCACCTCGCCCTCCCCGCAAATCAGGGGAAGCTCGGCGTACAGCGTTTTGAGCAGGGAACTTTTCCCGGTGCCCACGCGCCCGACGAGGTAGGCAAATTCGCCCGGCGCCATCTCGAGATTCACCTCGTGGAGGACGGCCGCGTCCCGTTGACCGATGGTCGCGTTTTCGAGTTTAATCATTGTTTCCATGTATCGCGCGTGTTATTTCGTGATTTGATTACGTTTTTCAGCTCCTCGACGCGGGCAAGCGGGTCGCTCGCGTTAAAAACAAAACTCCCGGCCACCAGCACGTCTGCGCCGGCCATCACCAGGCGCCGACCGGTGTCGAGATTCACCCCTCCATCCACCTCCACCAGGGCGCGGCTGCCCGTGGCGTCGATCAGTTTTTTCAATTTGGCCACCTTGTTGACGCTCTCCTCGATAAACGACTGCCCCCCGAAACCGGGGTTAACGCTCATCACCAGCACCACGTCCACCGCCGCGATCACCTCCTCCAGGAGAGCCACGGGCGAGTGCGGGTTGAGGGCAACCCCCGCCTTCATCCCCAGGTTTTTAACCTGTTGTATGGTGCGGTGCAGGTGTGGCGACGCCTCCAGGTGCACCGTCAGGATATCCGCCCCGGCGTCGCGGAAAGCCTCCGCGTATCGCTCCGGTTGCACGATCATCAGGTGGACATCCAGCGGTTTACGCGCCACTTTTTTGACGCGCTCCACCACCGGCAGGCCGTACGAGATGTTGGGGACAAAAACGCCGTCCATCACGTCCAGGTGTATCCAATCGGCGGCGCTGCGGTTGATCATCTCCACCTCTTCCCCCAGCCGGAGGAAGTCGGCGGCGAGGAGTGACGGGGATATTTTCGCGGTGTGTGTTTTCATGTTCGCGCGTTTTTTATTCCTTGTACCAGCTGGCGTACATGGCGTAGGAGTTGACGATGCGTTCCACCTCGTCGCGAAGGAGTTCCGGCCCCATCTCCTTCATTTTCCTGGCGGGGGCGCCGGCGTATACCCACCCCGATTCCACCACCGTTCCCTTGGTGACCACGCTCCCGGCGGCGACGATGGAGTTGCTTTCGATGACGGCGTTGTCCAGGACGATGGCCCCCATGCCGATGAGGACGTTGTCGCGAATCGTGCAGCCGTGCACCACGGCGTTGTGGGCGATGGAGACGTTGTTGCCGATGTTGGTGGGCGATTTTTCGTAGGTGGCGTGGATGGTGGCGTTGTCCTGGATATTGACGTTGTTGCCGATTTTGATGTAGTGCACGTCGCCCCTCAGGACGGCGCCGTACCACACGCTACAATCGTCGCCCATCTCCACTTGACCGACGACGACGGCGTTTTCCGCGAGGAAGCAGTTTTTCCCGAACGCGGGGGTGTGTCCCTTCAATTCTCTGATTATTGGCATAGTATAATTTCAATTGTTTTGCTTGTCGACGCCGCTGCCCCCCTCCTCGTTTCGCGATCCGAAGGTAAGGAAATTTTCGATAACCGGCAACGGGCGTGTTGATTCGACTGGTGAGGGCAAAAAAATTGTCGCATCGCGAAAAAAATTTGTTCCAATTTTTTTGAGATTTCCGAAAAGGAATTACCTTTGCCGGGCAAACGTTTAAAACGCCTGTCGCGAAAATAGCTCAGTTGGTAGAGCACGACCTTGCCAAGGTCGGGGTCGCGGGTTCGAGTCCCGTTTTTCGCTCGAAATATTGAAGAACAAAGCGCGAAAGTAGCTCAGTTGGTAGAGCACAACCTTCCCAAGGTTGGGGTCGCGGGTTCGAGTCCCGTTTTTCGCTCTCCGGTACCTTCCAGGATGCATTCCTCGGAAGGTTTGTTTTTTTAGTGATGGTCGGGGCGGGCGCGATGGGGGAGAGGCGAGGGATACGCGGGTTGTTTTGCCGGTAACGCGGCGGGTTTCATGGATAATACGGGTAGGGTTTTTGCCAACGCGGGGGTGTTTGCCGAAAATGCAAGTAAATTCGTGGCAAACGTTAGTGTGTTCGTGACAAACGTTAGCATGTTCGTGGCGGATGTTGGCATGTTTGTCGCGAACGTCGGCACGTTCGTGGTGAACGTCGGTATGTTCGTGGCGAACGTCGGTGTGTTCGTGGCGAACGTCGGCAAGTTCGTCGAAAACACAAGTAATTTCGTGGCAAACGTTAGTGTGTTCGTGACAAACGTTAGTGTGTTCGTGACAAACGTTAGCATGTTCGTGGCGGATGTTGGCATGTTTGTCGCGAACGTCGGCACGTTCGTGGTGAACGTCGGTGTGTTCGTGGCGAACGTTGGCATGTCCGTGGCGAACGTCGGCAAGTTCGTCGAAAACGCGAGCAATTTCATGGCGAAAGCGAGCAATTTCATGGCGAATGCATGCAATTTCATGGCGAAACTGCTTGATTTCGCGGTGAAATTGCTTGATTTCATTTTGAAATTGCTTGATATCGGTTTGAAAATGCTTGATGTCACTTTAGAATTGCTTGATGTCACTTTGAATTTGCTTGTTTTCGGTTTGAAAATGGTTGCGTTCGCCATGAAAATGCTCGCTTTCGCCGTGAAATTGCTTGCGTTTTCGGCGAATTTTCAGGTAAAAGGGGGGGGCGGTCGCGCGTTTAGTGATTGGTTGCCGGCGACAGGAGTTGTCGGGTATCGGCGATGAACTGTTGGTAGGCGCGGCGTTCGGTATCGGACATGGCCATTGTATCGGCAACGGGCGGGGGTAACGGGCTGTAGTCGGGGAGTTTTACCCAGACGGGCGTGTAGGCGGTTTGTATGGACAGGGGGCGGTTTTTTTCCTTCGTAACATCCAGGGTGACGATAATGCCGCCGTCGCGGTAGCGTTCGCGCTGGTTGGAGACGAGGTTGCCCAGGGAGTAGACGGTCACCCGGTTTTCGGTGGCGACGAGGGGCTGTATGACGTGCGGGTGGCTGCCGACGACGATCTCCGCACCGTGGAGGTGACAAAGTTCGGCGAGCGCGCGCTGGCGGGCGTCCGGGAGGCGCGCGTACTCGTCGCCCCAGTGGAAGAAGACGATGACGGCGTCCACCTTGTCGCGGTCGACGAGGGCGATATCGCGGGCGATCGCGAGGGAGTCGAGGCGATTGACCCGCGTGCCGTCCGGCGTCGGGATGCCGTTGGTGCCGTAGGTGTAGTTGAAGAGGGCGAAGGTGAGGCCGCGGGCGCGGAGCACGAGCGGGTGTTCGCGGATGAATTGCAGGCTGTTGGTGAAGACGCCGGTGTGGCGGATGCCGGCCGAGTCGAGGAGGGCGAGGGTGGTGGTGACCCCTTGTTTGCCGGCATCGAGGATGTGGTTGTTTGCCAGGACGGCCGCGTCGATGCCGATGTGGC
>JAIRXZ010000170.1 GCA_031267995.1 Odoribacteraceae bacterium
ATTTAAAACCGCGCGCGTTTTCGGCGAAATTCCCCCGTGGCAACGCGCCCGGATCGCCGCCGGGGCACTACGCGACGCGCAACACTAACACTGCACGAGGCGTGGCACTCGGACTACACGAGACGCGGCACGCGGGCGTCGCGGCACGCGGCACCAACAAAACCGCGCGAAAAAAACCTCCCCGGAATACCGGGAAGGTTCAGCACGTTAAAAAAACGTCGGGGCGCGGGCGAAAACCCCGCGGGGATCATGGCAAGGCGTCGAGCAACCCCTTCAAGATGTCGCGGGCGTCAGGGAGCGGGGCATCGGCGAAAACCCCGGCGACGCGAGAGCCGCGCCAGAGAAGGGGAATCTCCCCGTTGTAGCGGTCTTTGACCAGCAACTCGCCCTCCGCGAGAGGATCCTGCTGCTTCGTGAAGGCGAAGTACTTCTCCAGGATAGCCCTGGCCGCCGCCGCGTCGGGAGCGTCCACGAGGAAAAGCTGGTACTGCCCGCCGTCCCGCCGGTAAGTGGCGCTGTAGACGTTCTTCAGGAACTCGTGACCGAGGAAGTTGGCCGTTGTATAGGCCTCGGAACAAGGCGCTTTGCCCGCCGCGGGGAAGGCGCGCAGGGGGGCGGGGTATCCCGGCGACGGGTCGATGGCGCGCGCCAGGGCGGTGGCGATCTCGCGGATCGTTTCGCCGGGGTTATCCTCGCCGTTGCTCCACATTTTCACGTAGATGCTGGCGGCGAAGAAGGAGAGGCTGGCGTCGTCGCCCTGCGCCTCGCCGCCGATGGGATAGGCGGTAAGGTCGGGCGATCGCTCGGCGGCGTACATGCCGAAGGCGTCCTCCGGGGTGGCGTGGCGATAGGCCTGGATGGTGATGTAGGTGTCGCCCCTGGTGTACTCCAGGGAGGTCATCTCCCTGAAGTTGTTTTCGATATAGAGGGGGGCGGCGCCGTTGATGCGGTTGAAGAGATTCTCCGGGTTGAAGACCTCCGCGTTTTCCGAGATCGTCCACCCCTCGACGGTGGGTAGCCAGGATTTCAGTTGCGCGGGTGTCTGCGCCGCCGACGCGAGGGGGAGGAGGCAGGCGAGGAGGGCGATGTGTAATGCCGTCGTTTTCATGGCATCACGTCAGGAAATCGGTGGGAACCCGGAGGACGGGGGTGACGGCGGCGATTTTGGCGGCCACGTCGAAGCCGGAGGGGCACTTGACGGTGCACGCGGTGCAGCCGGCGCAGGGGTCGGCGGCGACGCTGCTCTCCTGCAGGGTTTCGCGGGAGAGGCTGGCCTGTTTGTAGCCGTAGGCGTACATGTAGGCGCGCATGATGTCCGGGATGGGGAGGCCGCGGGGGCACTGCGAGCGGCAGGTGTCGCACTGCTGGCAGAAGAGGGAGGGGGCGTCGCGGAGGGCGGCGAGGTACTGGCTGTCGTCGTTGGTGATGGCGGGGGCGCGACCGGCTACCAGGCACTCGTCCAGCTCGTCGAAGTTGGTGAAGCCGGGGATGGCGGTGGTGACGCGCGGGTTTTGCCAGGCCCACTTGAGGCAGGCGGCGGCGTTGATTTTTTTCTGCCCTGTGGCGTCGGCGCTGCCTCCCGTCATGGTTTTCATGGCGATGATGCCGATGCCGGCGTCGGCGGCGCGCTCGATGGCTCGCGTGGTCTCCTCGGCGTTGCGCAGCTTGAAGTTGTAGCTGACGAGGATGACGTCGTAGATGCCTCCCGCGACGGCGGCGTCGAGCATCTCCGGCTTGTGGGCGTGCGTGGAGAAGCCGATGAATCGCGCCTTGCCCTCGCTTTTGATTTTTTGGATGGCGGCGAGGACGCGGGGGTCGTTGACCTCGTCAACGCCGCTGAAGGCGTGGAGGTAGAGGATGTCCACGTGATCCATTTTCAGTCGCTTGAGGCTGGTGGCGAGCATCTCGTCCAGGCTTTGCTCGAAGTTGTCGCGGGCGGGGTAGGCGATTTTGATTTTCGTGGCGATGAAGAAGGAGTCGCGGGGCTTGTCCTGGAAGAAGTTGCCGAGCATCTCCTCGTTCCTGCCGTTCTGGTATCCGTGCGCGGTGTCGAAGTGGAAGATGCCGGCGTTGTAGGCGGCGCGGAGGAGGTTGGGGTTGTCGGCGCGCATCACGCCCATGCTGAGGATGGGAAGTTCTACGCCCGTGCGGCCGAGCACGCGGCGGGGGATGGGCGCTTCCGCGTCTTCCTGGGACGCGGCGAGGGTGTTGGCTAACGCGCCGGGGGTGATTAGCGTCCCGGCTCCAACCATCGCTGAGATGCGGAGGAAGTCCCTCCTGTTGATTCCTTTTGTTTCCATGGGTACGTCTCGTTTTTAGGTGTGTGATTCGGGGTGATCGGTGACAAGAGGCGTCACGACACGGGCAAATGTAGTGATGTTTTTCGAGTTTGGTGCGCGAAGGGGGGATTTCGGGCGATAAAGGTCAATTCGCGAAGGGGTGGGGTTTCCCCGACGGACGCTTTTTTCCCAGACAGGTGTTTTATTTCCCCTCTCCCGGGCGGAGGATTTCCAGAATATTTTCTTCGTCAAGACCGGTGATCGCACATGTGTCTAACGCCTTGCGAATGTTGAAGTTTTCTTTCAGATCATCGGAAATTGTGGAGCGATAGCCCTCCACCTCTTTCAGGAAACGGAGCCACGGTAGATTCCGAATCCGCGTGAGGCTTGCCCGGGGAGAAGCTTTTCGTGGATAACCTCAAGAGATTTTTTCAATATTTGGCGGGAGGTTTTTCTTGGCACTCGTCTTCGGATCGAGGGTAGACCTTGGGAAAGTTTTTTAGTAGCCTGCCAAGAAGAAACATGTGAAAGCTTTTGAGCGCCCCTTCACTTACCGCGATAACCCCGTCAGCACCCCGTGAGGAGGATTACGAACGGCCTTCGAGATTATTGTAAAAGAATCGCCAAAGATTATCCTTGATCGGGGGAGTAGCGATGATGGTGAGCGGTTCCCCCGTGACGGGGTGCAAGAACGAAAGCGAGCGGGCGTGCAAGTGAATCCCTCCCCCCTCGTTCGAGCGGGGGAAGCCATACTTCAGGTCGCCCTTGATGGGGCATCCGATTTTGGCCAATTGGCAGCGGATTTGGTGGTGTCGTCCGGTGCGTAGTTTTATCTCCAGCAGGTAATAGCGTTGTCCCCGGTTGATGATCCGGTAATCGAGCAACGCCTCCCGACTTCCGGCGCGCTGTCGGTCGTGCGCGGTCGTGCGGTTCTTCGCCTCGTCGCGCGTCAGGTGATGGACGAGCGTGGCCTCCTCGCTGGCGGGCATGTTGCCGACGACAGCCCAGTAAATCTTCTCGATCTCCCGGTCGTGCTCCTGGAACATTTTGTTGAGGCGTTCCAGCGCTTTGCTGGTGCGGGCGAACAGCACCACGCCGCTCACGGGGCGGTCGACGCGGTGGGGGACGCCGAGAAAAACCTCCCCCGGTTTGTTGTATTTCTGTTTGATATAGGCCTTCACCTCCTCGCTCAGCGGGACATCCCCCGTCTTGTCTGCCTGCACGATATCGGACACGCGTTTATTCACCGCGATGAGGTGGTTATCTTCGTATAATATCTCCATAGAGTTTAATATTGTTCTCGTTCGTTCGGGAAGTTCCCGCTCTTGACATCCTGGACATAATTCCCGACGGCGCCGCTAATCTCGGCAAAGAGGTTGTGATAACGCCTCAGGAAGCGGGGGGAGAACTCTTGGTTGATGCCGAGCATGTCATGGACTACCAGCACTTGCCCGTCCACGCCGCCCCCGGCGCCGATGCCGATGAGGGGGATGGCCAGCTCGCGCGCGACCCGTTCGCCGAGTGTCGCCGGGATCTTCTCCAGCACGATGGCGAAGCACCCGGCTTCCTCCAGCAGGTGGGCATCGTCGAGCAGCTTACTTGCTTCCCCTTCCTGCCGGGCGCGCACCACGTAGGTGCCGAACTTGTGGATGCTCTGCGGGGTAAGCCCCAGGTGTCCCATCACCGGGATGCCCGCGGAGAGGATGCGCGAGACGGATTCGATAATCTCGGTTCCCCCCTCCATTTTCACCGCGTCGGCGCTTGTCTCCTTCATGATCCGGATGGCGGAGGAGAGCGCCTCCTTGCTATTTCCCTGGTAACTGCCGAAGGGAAGATCCACCACCACCAGCGCCCGCTGCACTCCCCGGACGACGGATGCGGCGTGATAAATCATCTGGTCGAGCGTGATGGGCAGCGTGGTCTCGTGCCCGGCCATCACGTTGGAGGCGGAGTCTCCCACGAGCACCACGTCGATGCCGGCGTGGTCGATGATTTTGGCCATGGAATAATCGTAGGCGGTCAGCATGCTGATTTTTTCGCCCTTCAATTTCATTTCGGACAATACGTGGGTGGTTACCCGCTTGACTCTTGTTTCGACTGACATGTTCGTTATAGATTAGGGGTTTTGCAGCGTCCCGATGATTGTTCGCGAGGCAACCACCTTTTGCCCGACGCTGACGTGCACCTTCGTGTCCGTCGGCAGGAAAAGGTCTACCCGCGAGCCGAATTTGATAAACCCGGCATGTTTATCCTGTCGCGCCTCCTCGCCCTCGCCGGCGTAAATGACCACGCGGCGCGCCAGGGCGCCGGCGATTTGCCTCATCACGATCTCCTCCCCGGAGGGCAGGCGGATGGCGATGGTCGACCGTTCGTTGTCCTTGGAGGACTTGGGCAGGTAGGCGGCCGCGTGCCTGCCGGGATGGTGTTTGACGCGGGTCACGATGCCGTTCACGGGGAACCAGTTGGCGTGCACGTTAAATATATTCATGAAGATGGATACCTGCAGGCAGGCGCGGTTCAGGTACTCGCCCTCGAACGTCTCCTCCACCACCACCACCCGCCCATCGGCGGGCGCGAGCACCACTCCCGCGTTCACGTCCACCACGCGGGCGGGCGAGCGGAAGAAGTTGAGCAGGAAGAGATACAGCACGCCGGTGACGCCCATCGCGACGAGGCAAGCCGTGCCGGGGAGGTCAAGAAAATAGATCGCCGCGTTGACGGCGACGAGCAGCGCCAGCATTTTTGTCAACAGGGGATAACCAGCTTCGTGTATTCTCATGAGGGTTTTCGTTTTTTAGTGAGGGCATCGCCTCGTCTCGACGGGCAAAGTTAGCACATACATTTCAGATAAACAAAAACGGCGGGAATGGCAAAGAGCACCGCGTCGAAGCGGTCGAGCACCCCGCCGTGTCCCGGCAGGAAGTGCCCGGAGTCCTTGACGCCGGCGCAGCGTTTGAAGAGCGACTCGATGAGGTCGCCGTAGACGCCGAAATGCGCGACGATGCCCGCGAGGATGATCATGTCCAGGCGTTCCAGTCCCATTGTCGGGAGGAGCGCGCCCGCCA
>JAIRXZ010000199.1 GCA_031267995.1 Odoribacteraceae bacterium
GGGACGGGAATCTCCCGCTCCCACTCGTAACGGCTGGCGCCGGAGGCGTTTCCGATGCCCTTGATGGTAATGTAACCCTTGTCGCCCTTGAGGCGGACGCGGACGGTGCGCTCGGGGACGGAGCTGAGGTAGCCCTGGGTGACGCGGGTGGATTTGTGGGTGTCCGCCCGGAAATCGCCGCGGACGAGGAATTTGCGTTCTATCTCCTGTGCCATGATTTAGTTTGCTAACGGTTTGTCGATCATCCCGATCACGCGCTTGATGGCTTGCAGGTAGTTGATGTTTTCGACGCCCTCCAGGCCGCAGTCGCGGATGGTTTTCAGGATATCCTCCGGCTCGGTGGATTCGGAGTTGATGGTGCGCGTGAGGGCGCCGTTGATGTAGACCTCGCCGGTTTCGCAGATAGTGCCGTTGACCATGTAGCCGTAGCGGATTTTTTCGACGCGGACGGCCTGGAGATCAGGGTGCTCGCGGACGAGGGCGAGGAACTGGTCGAGGGTGTAGGCGGCCAGGGGGAGGGGGGGGATGTTGGCTACCTTGAAGGCGGGGAAGACCTCGTCGCGGAGGGTGGCGGCGGACAGGGGGAACTCGCCCTTCATGAGGGGGTTCCACTGTTCCAGGCCGTCCTGCTCGCGGATGAAGGTTTTGATATCCATCTTGCCGTCGCGGATTTTGGTGTTGTTGACGTCGTTGGTGCGGCTGACGATGTAGGTTTCGATGCTTCGCCGCTCCCACACTTTTTCGGGCACGGGAACGCTGAGGCGAGCCATGCGGGCGGAGGCGGCGGCGAAGTCGCGACCGAATGTTCTAAATTCAAAACGGGGCTTGGAGATCTCTCCGATCTTTAGTTCTTCTTTGTTCATGGTTGGTGTTGATTATTGTGGTATGGTGTGATGTTGCCCGCCGCGGGTTGGCGCGGCGGGCTATTTTTTGGTTTAACTCTGCGGGATGTCCGTGCCGGTGGAGGGGTTGGCGGCGCCGTTGGTGGAGGGGGCGAGTTTCCAGTCGCCCGTGCCGTTGGGGCAGCGTTGGTAGGAGTTGGGGGCGGTGTCGCTGATGCCGGCGCTTAAGGCCGATTCGTCCCCGCGGAGGAAGATGCCGAGGCTGACGCCGTCGGGATCTTTCAGCTCGTACTTCAGGTTTTGCGTGGGGGAGATGCCGGCGCCACCGGAGAGGTGGGGATTGGCGGCGTTGTCCTGGATGATGACCACGTAGCCGCCCGGGGCGATGCTGCCGGAGGCGGCGGTGCCTGTCCACCAGGAGGAGGAGCCGTTGTTCTTGATGAGGCTGACCCCGTCGAGGGGAAGGGCGACGGCGCCTTTGTTGAATAGCTCGATGGCCTTGCTATTGCCGTCGATTTCATTGAGCACGAGGTTGGCGTAGTCGAGCGGGGCGGCTCCCACGGTGTAGTTTTTTTCCGGCGATTTGGTGGTGATGCCGGCTTTGTTGACGACCTCCACGTAATAGACGACGTTGGCGCCGTCGGCCTGCTGGGGTATGGTGCCGGTGTAGGTGTTTCCCGCGGCGGTCATGGCGACGGTGGTGAGGGCGCCGGCGTCCACCTTGTACTGGATTTTGGCGGAGGTGACTCCCTGCAGGTCAACGATGGTGGCGGTGACGGTGATGGCGTCAGTTGGCGTGATCGCGCTGGGCGCGTGGGCGACACTCTCGATGGTTGCCGGCCCGACGTAAACGTTGTCCTCCACGCAGGCGCTGAGGCCGGCGGCGAGGAGACATGCTAAGGTGATTATCTTTTTCATGTTGTTGATGTTTGGAGTTTAAAAATCTACTTCCATGCGGAGGGCGAGCATGTTGTAACGCACGCCTGCCTTGCCTTTGGCTTCCACGACATTTTTGAAATCTTTGGTCGGGACACCGGCGGCGTCGTGGCCGATGATGAGTTTGTTCTTACCGTTGGCGTAACGGTCGTTTTTGGTGTACTGGTAATTGAGGACGAATTTCACGGAGTTGTTGATGTAATAGGTAGCCCCGACGGCGTAGTTTTCGCCCGATCCGCCAAAGATGTCCGCGCTGTTGAGGTCGATGAAGTCGTAGCGCGCCAGCAATTCGACGTCTCCCCATTCGCGACCGCGGGAGGGTTGGGTGAACTCCCCGGAACCGCTGTCGTAGCGGTGTTGGCCGCCGAAAAGGAGGTAGCCGGCCTGGGCGTACCAGCCGCCGAAGCGCTTGGTGGTGTTGTTGGCGGCGGTCTCCTTGATGTGGGTTTCGTTGCCGATGTACTCGCTTTGGAAGCGCAGCCCCTTGCAGAAGCCGGCCAGCTCGAAACCGTAGAGGAAGTCGTGGTCGACATCCTTGATGTCATCCGTGTCTAAGTACTTTTTCCGGTTGATGGAGGTGCTGTTGCGGCCGCTGAAGCGGGTAGCGCCGTACGTTTCGACGTCGGTCTTGGGAGTGCGGTAGGAGGCGGCAGCCCCGAGGTGTAGCCCCCGCGTGCGGTCTTCGGAAACCGGCATCAGGTTGACCTTCGCGGTGTAGGAGATGCCCTCGCTGCGGCCGTAGTCCTTGTTGTTGTCCTGGACGTAGGTCAGCGTCTCCAGGTTGTCAATGACCTGCCCGAAGACGCCGAAGGATGCGCGCCACAGCTTGCGCGTGTACTCGGCCTGAACGCCCAGGTGGCGGGAGGGGGAGAAGGTTTGCACGGCCATCGGGCGCTCGATGAAGGCGAGGTAGCGCGAGGAGGTGGTCTGCTCCATCGAAAAGTCCTCCTTGAAGTTACCGGCCTTGAAGGCAAAGTTTTCCAGACCGGTGTACTCGATGACGGCGTCCTTCAGCTCGAAAAGGCCGTTGGAAAAGTCGGTGTCGATCTCCCCGTACCACTGGTTGTTGAGTTTCGACTTCACGGCGAAGCGTGCGCGGCGGACGGATGCCCCGTTGCCGATGGCGTCAAAGTCCTTGGGCTTGCCCCAGAAGGCGGCGGCGTCTAACTGCACGCGGATGTCGAACCACAAGCGGTAGCTCTGGTTCAGGGATTCAAACACGAGGATGCCGCTGCGCTCTTCCGCGCGCACCTGCTGCCTGTCTACCGGCACCCCGTACTGGTTGTAGCGAACCTCTTCCCGCTCCTGGGCGAGTAGCCCGAGGGAAAACAGGAAGGCGATGGATAATAAAATCACTTGTTTCATGTGTTGAAAGTGTTTTAAGTGTGAATAATGTGTGAACTATAATGATTTAATGAATAGGATTAAATTCTCTTCGCGGGTCAGTTCGAGCTTTTTGCGCAGGCGGTGGCGACTGATCTCGGCGCTCTTGGGCGAAATGTTCATCAATCCGGCAATGTCCTTCGTGGAAAAGCCCAGGCGCAGCAGCGTGGCCAGCCGCCGCTCCTGCTCGGAGAGCTGGGGGAAACGCTCCACGAGCTTCGCGATGAAGTGCTTGTGCAGATCCTCCACGCGGGAGTAAAAACCGCTCATCTCGTCGGAAAAGGTCATCTTGGCGTGAATCATCCGCGCCGTTTGTTCCAGGCTTGCCTTCACCTCGTGCAGCTCTTTCAGGGCGATGGCGGCGCGAATCTCCTGGTAAACGGCATCGAAAAAATCGCGCTGCTCGTTGATATTCAGCGCCAGGTTTATCAACTCCTTTCGCTTAATCTCCAGGGTATAGCCCAGGCGTTCGTTTTCCTGCCGGATATTCCTCAGCTCCATCCCCGTCAACACCTGCTGCGCCTCGTGGTGCTGCTGCTGTTCCCGCTTCAGGGCGTCCTGCGCCTCGAGGCGTAAAAACTGCTGCCGCCGGCAAGTGGATATAACAAAGAGCGCCAGCAGCGCCAGACCGATCACGAGCAGCGGGATCGTCAGGTTGAAATGCCGGGGCGCTATCGCCGCCACCTGCTCGTTGATATAGCCGTAAGGGGCTATCAAAGAGAGCAGCACGAAGCAGAGGCAGAGCGACAAAAACGGGGTAACGAAGATCGAGGCGACCACGCGGGCGAAGGTGGCGAGTTCAAATTTCCTGTTCGCCTGCACCCACCCGATGCCCAGCAGGGCGCCGAGGGTGAGGTGAACGGGGGAGATGGCCGCGACGCTGATTCCCAGGCGCGCGCACACCGTGCCGGAGCCGAAAAGGAGCATCACTGCGGATAAGGAGAGGAGCGCGGCCAGCGTGTGTTCCGGCTTGCGCGTGACGAACTTGGGTTCCAGAGAGGTGACGCGTTGTCGCGTGACGGAGTAAGTGGCGGCCACCACCACCAGGAGGGCGATAAACCACAACAGCGGGTAGTCGCCCAGGCTGATGCCGCCCAGGTTGACGCCGAAATCGACGCCCAGCGCGTGCGCGAACGACAAAAAGAGGGGCGCGTTGTTGACCCCTATCGCGATGGCCGCCGCGATGACGGCCACCCGGATGGCGCCCCGGTAGCAGGCGCCCAGGTGAATCAGGTGAAAGGGGCGCGTCTGCTGCAACCACCGCGCGAGGTAAAATATCCCGATCGCCACCACCCCGCCCAGCACGGGCGCCAGCAGCCACGCGAGGCAGGTGGAGAGCACCGGGAGGCTGTGCAGGAGCGATCCGTGAAAAAGTTGCCACCCCCAGATGGCGCCCGTCAAGGCGTAGCATACGGAGTTGAGGGGGTTGATTTTAAAGAGGGAGAGCATGGTGCATGCCACGGACACCGCGATGACGATGGTGACCGCCGGCGAGGTGATGCTCCACCCCTCCTCCACCCCTCGCCACCGCGGGGAGGCAAACAGGAGGTAGCCCACGGAGAGCGCGATGATGACCATAATCCCCGTCTCCCTCACCCGAAGCGCCCCCGAACGGATGCTCCCGGCAAAGCTGAAGGGAACATCGTGAAGCCCGTACCAGATGGCCGTCAGCGCGATGATCAGTATGATTTCAATGACCGGCATCAGAAGTTGCGTTTAATGGCCATGACCGAGAGCAGGTCGGCAATCTTCACCGCCTCGCGCGACAACTCCTCGATGTGCAGGGCAAAGTAGCGCAAGTGGAATTTCTCGCTCAGTTTCAGCGCCGTCATCTCGTGAAAAACCTTCCGCTTGATGGACTGGGCGAGCTTGTTGGTCTCCTTCTCGTAGAAATAAACCCTGTGAATCTTCTCCGTCACCGACGCGGGCGTCCTGAAATAGGCCTTCGCCGCGGGAATAATGCTCTCCACGGAGAGCGCGGAGGCCTCCGCCAGCTTGACAAAATCCAGGTTCAGCTCCACGGGGATGTAAGGAATCTCCACCTCGAACTGAAAAAGGTTGCGCGACAAGATGTCCACGATGTTCTCCATGTGTTCCAGCAACCGCAGGACGTCGCCCCGCATCTCCGCCAGGAGCGGGTGCGCGTGCAACTCTCCCTCGATGCTGCGCCGCAACTCGCTGGAGGTGTTCTCCAACTTGGTCATGGCGTTCAGGTTATCGTGAAATGGCTCCTGGTTATTGTACAGGTAATTCTTGATGCCGCTCGTGAAGACCAGCGTGCTTTCGTCGATCGTGTCAAAGAATACATCGATCTCGCGGATGGTTTTGTTTCTACCTTTTGTGTTGAACATGGCGATTGTTGTTTCTGCTACGCGAATAAAGAACTTATTTTCCACATAGGAAAGCTCTGTTAAAGGAGTCCGGCAAACGGGCATCCGTGCATGTAGAGTTTTATTTTTAAACAACGCGGTTATTATCAGCCGCGTTGTATTTTTCATGTTAAGGTGCGACAGCGAAATTTTCCGACATTAGGCGCCCCGTGTAATGTTTTTGTTGGATAGATGTAATAAAATTGTGACAAAATAAAGTCGCGTGAGCGCCCCTTTCCTCCTTCGCGAACCGGCAAACACCGCCCGAAAATTTTCGCCGCGCCGCGGGTGATCCTGAATATTCCCTATCTTTATCCGCTGAAAACAAATCGGCGATCGTCACCGCGGCAGCCGGCAACAAACCCATAAACAACATCAATATGAGTAACATTACACTCGGAAAAACATTTTCGCGAGACATGGTCGTGACGCCGAAAGATACCTCCATAGCCCATCTACCGGCACCCTGTACTGGTTGTAGCGAACCTCCTCCCGCTCCTGGGCGAGTAGCCCGAGGGAAAACAGGAAGGCGATGGTTAATAAAATCACTTGTTTCATGTGTGGTGGGGCTTCGACAGGCACAGCCACCGTGTAACAGCCGCGGTGGCTGAGCTTGTCTAAGCCCCGGTACGATAGCCGCGGTGGCTGAGCTTATCGAAGCCCCGGTACGATAGCCGCGGTGGCTGAGCTTGTCGAAGCCTTCACCCATCAAGGGGAGAATCATCATCAGCGTCCGAAGCCGCGTTATATTTTTCATGTTAAGGTGAGACAGCGAAATTTTCCGGCA
>JAIRXZ010000049.1 GCA_031267995.1 Odoribacteraceae bacterium
TCTCTAGTGATGGGGTTCATCTCTCTAGAGATGGGTTTCATCTCTCTACAAACAGGTTTCATCTCTCTAGTGATGGGTTCTATCTCTCTAGTGACGGGTTTCATCTCTCCAGTGATGGATTCGTGATTTCCATCCGGCGCCGGCGCGCGCTGCTTATTTACCGACGAGCCGCTCATGGATCTCCCTCCCGTTCAAGAACAGCGCCCCGCCGGCGCTCGCCAGCAGTTTATCGTAGACCTCCCGCCAGCCGGCGTACTTGTAGGAGGAGAAAAAGGTATTATGCCACAACACGGTGAACACCCCGCCCGCGCTCCTGACGCGCTCCACCAGCGCGGCAATCGCGTCGAACGCCTCCCCCGTGCCCATCCGCGCGTACCCCCGCAGCGTGGCATCCATCACCGCGAGCGGGATTTCGAGCACGGGGGAGGTAGCCCCCGTCTTGAAGTCGAACAGGAAAAAGGGGAGGCACGTCCCGCGGCGAAACCCCGGCCGGTCGGCGAAACCCAGCGTGGTATCGTAGCGGAGGCCGGCACGCGACAGCACGCCGACGCTCTCCACCGGGTCGAACATCAGGAAGTGGAACCGACCGCCCGCGACCCCCTCCCGGCACACCGACCGCGCCTCCCTCGCGAGGGCATCCGCGTCCGCGTGCGTCCCGAAGCTGCCGTGGACGCCCACCTCGTGGCCGCGTCGCTCGATCCCCGCCATCGCCTCGCGGACGCGCGCGTTGTCGATATTATAGTCAGCGTTTCGCTTCCCGCCGACACTCCCCCGCCGCGGCAGGAAGTAGAAAGAGGAACGCGCGCCGGCGCCCTCGTCCGCGTCCATGATGGCGTCGAAATTAAACCAGACGTCCCGCCCCGCCAGCCGCCGCGACACCAGGCGGGGGATGGCCAGCGGGCGACCCCGCTTCAGCGCGTCGAAAGAACCCTCGATCCACCCGCGCCGGCAAGTGTCTATGTCATGCGTCAGGGTGACGGCAAAGGGATGATCGCCCCACGCGCAGCCCCGTCGCCGGACGCCCGCGCGCTCCAGGGCGGTGGCGAGAATATCGAAATAGTAGCTCACCACCGGCAGTTGAACGATGCCCAGCTCCTGGATGGCGCTCCCCTCGTAGGGCACCCTGCCGAGGCTGTCGCGCCGCCCCCGCGCCAGCTCGCCGCGACCACTCAGGAAGTAGAAAGCGGAGAAAACAATATCCACGCGGATCTCCACCCGACCATCTTCCGCGCTGACAATCTCCCCGTCGCCGTCATCGCCCAACAGGAAGGGGATGGACTCCCCGCGCCACTCCCTCCACGACACCCGCCGCGGGTCGAAGTCGGCGCCGGAAGCGTAAAAAGCATCGTCCGCCTGCCGACGGATCATCACCGGCGCCGTGCCGCCCGCGCCGTAATCAATCGCCACGCCGCCGGTGGTAAAGAACAACTTGAAATTGTCCAGGAAATAAGAGAAAGCCGTCATGCCGTTCATCTCGCTTGAAATCTACGCGTGAATCAACCCGCGTTCCAGCGCGTCCGCCGCCACGCGCAACTGCTGGAACCACTCCTCGCCAAACCGCCTGACCAGCGCCTCCCGCAGGAAAAGGTAGACGGGCATCCCCTCGCGTTCGCCCCGCGCCCGCGCCGGGTCGCATATCCGCCAGCGGTCGTAATTCACCGCCTCGTGACAGCGGTAGCGCGCCACCCGCACCGGGTACAAGTGGCACGACAACGGCTTGCGAAAGCCGCACGCCCCGGCGCTCCACGCCTTCTCGAAAGCGCACCAGCAGCAGCCTCCCTCGTCAATCGCGTAGGCACACTCGGCGCCATCGATCAGGGGGGTCACCTCGTCGCCGTCGGCATCGATGACGGAAAAACCCTGCCGCTCCACCGCCTCCACGCCCGCCGGCTTCATGTAGGGAGCGACGGCGGCGTAACTCTCCTCGATCTCCCGGCACTCCCCCTCCTCCAGCGGCGCCCCGGCGTCCCCGGCCACGCAGCAAATGCCGTGACAGGCCGCCGGGTCGCAACGGAAATGGCGCGTGATCACCTCGGCGCTCACCAGCGCGTTGCCCACCTGGATCATCGTCACGCGATCAGCGATTTGCCCGTCATCTCCGCCGGCCGCGGTAGCCCCATGATCGCCAGCACGGTGGGCGCCACGTCCGCCAGCACGCCGTCCCTGAGGCGGTCGCACCCGTCGCCGCCCGTCACCCAGATGCACGGCACGGGGTTCAGCGAGTGCGCCGTGTTGGGCGACCCGTCGTCGTTGACGGCGTAATCGGCATTGCCGTGGTCGGCGATAATCAGCACGTCGTAACCGTTGTCGCGGGCGGCCTGCACCGTCCTCCCGACACACTCGTCCACCGTGGCGACGGCCGCGCGGATGGCCTCGTAAACGCCCGTGTGACCGACCATGTCGCCGTTCGCGTAGTTCATGCAGACGAAGTCAAACTCCCGCCGCGCCAGCTGTTCGACGACCCTGTCCGTGATCTCCCGCGCCGACATTTCGGGCTGCAGATCGTACGTGGCCACCTTCGGCGACGGCACCAGCACGCGCTCCTCGCCCTCGAACGGCTCCTCCCGACCGCCATTCAGGAAGAATGTCACGTGCGCGTACTTCTCCGTCTCGGCCACCCGCAGCTGCTTCAGGCCGAGGCGCGAAACGTGCTCGCCGATGGTATTGGCCACGTTATCCTTGTCAAAGAGCACGTGGACGTTGTCGAACCGCGCGTCATACGGCGTCATCGAGCAGAAGTAGAGCGGCAGCGGCTCCATGCCCGGACGGGCTTCCCGCGACAGGGCGGTGGTCAGCTCCTTTGCCCGGTCGTTGCGGAAGTTGAAGAAGATGACGGCGTCCCCGGGGCGGATCGTCCCGACGGGCTGACCGTCCTCGCCCACGCGGACGATGGGCTTCATGAACTCGTCCGTCACGCCGGCGTCGTACGACGCTTGCACGGCAGCGACGACGTCCGTTGTCGGCGTCCCCTGGCCGCGCGCGAGCAGGTCGTAAGCCTCCTTCACCCGCTCCCAGCGCGAGTCCCTGTCCATCGCGTAGTATCGCCCGATGATCGACGCCACCCTCGCCGCCGAGCGCTCCAGCCGCTCCTCCAGCCGGGCGACGAAGCCCTTGCCCGACCGCGGATCCGTGTCGCGCCCGTCCATGAAGCAGTGCACGACGACGTCCCGGACGCCCCGCCCGTCCGCCGCGTCGCACAGCGCGAAGAGGTGCTCCATCGAGCTGTGCACGCCGCCGTCGGAGAGCAGCCCCATCAGGTGCAGTCGTCGTCCCTCGCCGGCGGCGTACTCCATCGCCCGCGCCACCTCCGGCGTGGCGGCGAAGGAGTTGTCGCGGATCGCCCTGTTGATCTTCACCAGATCCTGGTACACCACGCGTCCGGCGCCGATGTTGAGGTGTCCCACCTCGGAGTTGCCCATCTGCCCGTCCGGCAGCCCCACGTTTTCCCCGCTGGTGTAGAGCAACGCGCGGGGGTTGGCGTTGGCCAGCCCCGTGAGGTGCGGCGTGGGGGTGCTGCCGATGGCGTCCGAGTGATCGTGCCGGCCAATCCCCCAGCCGTCGAGTATCATTAATAAAACCCTCTTCATGATTTACCTGTTTTTTTGGTTACCCCGCGAAGGTACGCTTTCATTCGGAATATAAAAACGAGACAGGACAGTCCAAGGGGGCACGGGAGATGTCCCGCGGGCTTGTTTGGCATTTCCCACACGCGGGGGAAACGTCCCGCTGGTCTGTTTGGCGTTTCCCACACGCGGGGGAAACGTCCCGCGGGTCTGTTTGGCGTTTCCCACACGTGAGGGAAACGTCCCGCGATTCGCGTGGCCATTCCGCATCGATGCGGAAACGTCCCGCAACTCGCGTGGCCATTCCGCATCGATGCGGAAACGTCCTGCAACTCGCGTGGCCATTCCGCATCGATGCGGAAACGT
>JAIRXZ010000067.1 GCA_031267995.1 Odoribacteraceae bacterium
CCGATAACCTTGGGTGACCGGGGTTAACACGGCATCTCAAACGCTAAAAACGTTTGTCTCCGCGGAGACAAAGGCAAAATCACTCGGAAAAACGTTTGTCTCCGCGGAGACAAAGGCAAAATCAATTGGAAAAACGTTTGTCTCCGCGGAGACAATCGCAAAAACAGTTGGAAAAACGTTTGTCTCCGCGGAGACAAAGGCAAAAACAATTGGAAAAACGTTTGTCTCCGCGGAGACAAAGGCAAAATCAATGGGAAAATCGATTGTCTCCGCGGAGACAATCGCAAAATCAGTGGGAAAAATGCTTTTCACTAAAGTGAGAAACGCAAAATCACTCGGAAAAATGCTTCTCACTAAAGTGAGAAACGCAAAATCACCCGGAAAAATGCTTCTCACTAAAGTGAGAAAGACAAAATCACCCGGAAAAATGCTTTTCACTAAAGTGAGAAAGGCAAAATCACCCGGAAAAATGCTTCTCACTAAAGTGAGAAAGGCAAAATCAATCGGAAAACTGTCTCTCACCAAAGTGAAAAAGGCAAAACCAACCGGCAACGCCTTTAACACGACGGGCGGAACGGCGAGATTCTCCGGCGGCGAGATTCACCGAAAAGGAATATTCTACATGACTTGCCAATTACAGGCGCGGATAACTACGGCGTGCTAAAACACTGACAATAACAAAAAAAACTCGACAACATGAAAAAGTACCTGATACTCGGATGCTGGATTGCCCTCCTCGCCGCCTGCGCGGACGACAAGGGATCGGCCGGTAACAATGAAGACTACGCGGCGGGAAGCGCCACCATCCATCTCCTCGCCGTGGACGAGGCCACCCGTCAACCCCTGGCCGGCGTGGCGGTGAAGCACCTGTCGCTGAAAATCGCGGAGACCACGGACGACGACGGCCTCGTCACCATCAACCTGCCGACAGCCCCCCGCGCCCTCGTGGGGCTGGAGTTTAGCCACGAGGTGTACGATACGTATACCACCTCCGTCGCCATCGGCGAGGTGGCCGAGGGGACAAACAAGGAGATCAACGCCACCATCGCGCTCGGCATGAAATCGGTGAACTACGTGGCGTCGCTGAACGTCCTGGACGACTCCACCTTCCTCCCCGTGCAGGGCGCGGCCATCCTCGGCCTCCTCGCCGGGTCGGACGGCACCAACGAGGAGGGGGGCGTCGACATCCGCCTGCCGGGGCCGGGCGCGTACACCCTCCAGCTGGCGCACCCGGACTATGATACTCTCGATTTCCGCGTGCAGGTGCCCGACGAGGGGCTGCCGGGCGAGACCATCCGCGTCAACCTCGGCACGCTGGCGATGACCCTCCTGGGCGGCTTCCGCGTTATCGACGTCAACCTGGCGGGCGAGTACAACGCGCAGATCGTCGAGGAGTCCAGGGCGCGCGGCGCCATCTTCGGCACCATCATCACCAGGTCGCAATTCATGAGTTTGGACGACTCCAGCTTCGAGTGGAGCTGGAACCGATCCTCCGAATTTAGCGGCGTCGACTTCGACTACGCCTTCTCGGCCTCCAACGCGCAATGGTGCTACCCGCTATGCTTTAAACTCTTTTACGAGGAGTCGCCCTACGCCCCCGGCTGCTATCGCGTGGAGGTCACCGCCTTCATGGAGCCGTTCAGCCCCGCCGGCAACCACACGGTGTCCGACGAATCCTACTACGACTACAAGAACAAGCAACTTGTCATCCACATCGAATTTTACGAGAGCTGGGTACCGCTCACGGGCTGGGACACCTGCATCCTCACCCTCAAATAACAGCCGCGAGACCCGCGCGGGATCCCACCCCGCGCGTGCCTCGCGCCAAACACGCGAATCATGACACCAAGAAACATCATCGCCATCGCCGCCGGCCTCCTCCTTTTCTCCTGCTCCAAGGACAGCGAGAAGATCGCGGGCGACATCGACGCCAATTACAGCGCCTCCATCTTTTCCGTGACGAAAGGCGCGGACTACGAAAGCCCCGGCCTGGAGCTGACAGAGGCCTCCGGCGCGATCACCGTGCGGGTCAAAGATGTCCGCAACTTCACCACCAAACAAAGCGAGCCGCTCTTCTTCGCCACCTGCGAGCAAGCCGCCTGGAGCGCCCCCGTGGACGCGGAGACAGACAAAACCCTCCAGGCGCTCCTCCAAAAGTACGCGCCCGTGCAGGCAGCCACCCTCACCGCCGACCCCGCCACGGGCAAGCTCGCGCTCCTCGGTGCGGGCACCAAGAATATCCCCGCCGGCGTCTACCTCGTCGACCTGGAGATTACCCGCGGCAACACCACCGAGGTCAAGGAGGACATCTGCCGCCTCCAGCTGCGCGAAAACACCAACGCCGCCGTGGAAGCCACCATCGGCTGGCGCGTCAGCACCTCCACGGACAACGTCCCCTCGCCCGTCGTCGCCCGCGAACTCGCCGGGGAGGAGCTGGAGGCCTTCGCCGCCGCGCTGGGATCGGCCTACGATCAACAATCGGGCTACCTCGTCCTCAAACTCCGCGATCGCCGCGGGCAGCCCATCGCCGGTCGCCTCGCCACCCGCAACGCCACGCTCAACACCTTTGAAAAGGCAAATCCCTGGGCGGATATCATCTATACCGCCGATGCCGTCATCATTCCCTACCCCGTCCCCCTCTACCCCGTGGCCTCCCGCGTCGACAACAGCGCCCACTACCGCGTGCAGGCGCCGGACAACGCCCTCAACAAGGACGTCTACATCGACATCGCCCTGGCCACGCGGCAAAAAGGGGTCTTCATCATCGAATCTACCCTCGCCGACAGCGACGTGCAGGGAAAACTCACCGTCATCCCCGCCGGCAAGCAGATATACAAACCCGTGCAGGAGAACATCCGCCAGCAGGATTTTTACAGCGAAACCAGCTCCTGGAGCTACCACCGCATGGCCTCCTCGGAGAACATCGTGGTCTTTTGGGAGCCGGGCTTCGGCGACGATCCCAACTCCGCCGCACTCCCCGCCGACCTCCGCGTGGACATCGCCGACCTCCTGGCCAAGGGCGAGCAGTACTACGCCTTCTACCGCGATTCCCTCCGCTTCGTCGCCCCTGGCGCCTCCCGCACGGACTCGCTCAAGATGATCGTCCGCGTCCTCTACCAAACCGAGTGGGCGGCCTACGGCGGCGGCTACGACTACGTCATTGGCGGCCTGTGGGTCAACCCCGCCACCATGCACCCCGTCGGGCAGACCATCGCCCACGAGTTTGGCCACACCTTCCAGTACCAGGTCAACGCCGACGGCATGTGGGGATATAACAACACCACCGACGGCGGCGGACATGGCGCCATCGGCTTCTTCTGGGAAGCCTGCGCCCAGTACATGTCCTGGCAACTGTGCCCGGACAACCTCACGGATCAGCTGCCGACGTTCCTCGCCAACACCCACAAGGGATTCGCCCACGAGTGGACGCGCTACCAATCCTTCCTCCTCGTCGAGCAATGGCGCGTGCTCCACGGCCGCGAGTTCCTGGCCAGCGTCTGGCGAGGCGCCATCAAGCCCGAAGATCCCGTGCAAACCTACCAGCGCGTCACCTCCATCACCCAATCGCGCTTCAACGACGAGGTGTGGGAGTCCGCCGCCCGCAATATCACCTGGGATTATCCCCTCGGCGCACACTTCCGCGACGCCATCAACCGCGAATCGGCCGCCGCCAAAGCCTCCTGGTTCACCCACAAAACAAGGCTCCGCGACAACGGCGACGGCTACCTCATCGTCGCCCCGGACACCACCACGCGCGACCACGGCACATCGCTCAACATCACCCTCGCCCCGCACGACTACGGCTATAACGCCATCCCGCTGACCGTCCCCGCCGCCGGCGTCACCGTCACCGTCGACTTCAAGGGCGTCCGCGGCGACTCCCGCTACAAGACCTTCGACGACCCCCGCGCCGGCTGGCGTCACGGCTTCGTCGGCGTCAAGGCCGACGGCTGGACACCCGTCTACGGCCAAATGCAGCGCGACGACGAGGACATCCTCGCGTTCACCGTCCCGTCGGACGCCCCCCTCTCCCAGCTCTGGCTCGTCGTCTCCGGCGCGCCCGTCAGCCACAAGCCCCACGTCTGGGACGACAACGCCGCCAACGACGAGGAGTATCCCTACAAGGTGAAATTCACCAACACCAGCTACAAACAATAACACGACAATACCATGAAAAAAACAAACATCCTCGCGCTGGCGCTGGCGGCAACAATGGCCGCTTGCCAGGCCGACAAGCTAAACATCACCGCCCCGGACGTCAACGTCAACGGCGGGCCAATACCGGAATCGCTCACCCCAACCTCCGCCCGCGTCCGGGTGCTCGTCAGCAAGCAGCAAGGCGTCAAAGAGGTGGGCGTCCTCTACGGGCTGCAAACCGACCGCGCCGCCATCATCACCTACGGCGAAACGATCAGCACCACCGAAATCAAAAGCGAGTACTTCTTCGACATCACCGACCGCGAATCGGCCACCCGGTACTCCTACGTCGCCTACGCCGCCCTCGACAACGGGGAGATCGCCTACTCCGTCGTCCGCGACTTCACCACCATCGCCGCCGAGCTGACCGTCACCCCATCCCGCCTCAGCCTCGATGCCCCGGCCACCAGCGAAACCCTCGTCATCGCCACCACCTTTGACGCCTGGGACTTCACCGGCGGCACGGAGGCATGGCTCTCCTGCCGCGCGACGGGAAACGCGCTCGTCGTCGAAACCCTCGACAACCTGACCGACGCCCGACGCGTGGCCACGCTGAAGTTCACCGCCGGGTCGCGATCCCTCAACCTGGCCATCACGCAGGAACCGCCAACCCTCGAACTGTCGAGCGAAACCGCCGCCCTGCCCGCCACCGGTGGCACGGGTCAATTCACCGTCGACGCCAACGTCGCCCCGTGGAGCGTCGCCAGCGACGAGGATTGGCTCACCTTCTCCGTCGCCGGCAACGTGGTCACTTTCCAGGCCGCGAACTCCGCGGGTGTCACCCGCGAGGCGCGCTTGACCGTCACCATCGGCGACAATGGCGTGGCGAAGGAATTTACCGTAACACAGTAACATACCACTCCAGTGTCCCGTAAAAACACGCGCCGGGCGGCTCCCCGCTCACCGGAAATATCCCGCGCGGAGCCATTTTTGAAAAAAAACACTGGAGTGTTTGAAAAAATCTCTGGAGTGTTCAAGAAAATCACCAGAGTGTCTAAGAAAATCACCAGAGTGTTTGAAAAAATCATTAGAGCGTTTCGGACATCATTAGAGTGTTTGGGAAAATCATTAGAGTGTTTGGAAAGATCATTAGAGTGTTTGAAAAAATCTCTAGAGCATTTGAAACCATCTCTAAAGCGTTTGAAAAATCCTCCAGAGTGTTTGAAAAATCTACTCTAATGACGGGAAAGAAATTTGTAACCGCGTAAAGCGAAACATGTAAAAAAGAGACCATGAAATACGTCATCCTTTTCCTGCTCGCGGGGCTAACCTTCCCCTCGGCAGCGCAACCGGGCGAATCGCTGGTGATCCCGCCCCCCGCCTCGCTGGGTCTGCACGCGTTCTACAAGAAATACCTGAACGCTAACGGGATTCACATCATCGCCTCGCGCCGCGTGCCCGACTCGGCGATGTTTGCCGCCCGACGCACGCTGCTGGCCATGACCGCCATGTTGCCCCCGCCCGTGCTTCGCGCCATGACCGACGTCAACACCCGCGTGGGCATCATGGCGCGATACGAGGGCACCACGGATATCCCGGAACACGCCCACCTGGCGGCCGACACATCCCTCAATTGGGACTTGCGCGCCAGGGGCTTGGGAGGCGATCTGCAGATGCCCCTCACCACCTGCGCCGAGGAAAACCTGCTGGCCTACCAGATCGACAAGTACCACGCCGAGGACATCCTGGTGCACGAGTTCTCGCACTCCATCCACCTGATCGGCATCATCTCCGTCTACCCCGCCTTTAACGACGAGCTGCAGGCCGCCCTGGACGCCGCCCTGGCCGCGGGAAAATGGAAAAATACCTACGCCGCCACCGACATCGCCGAGTACTGGGCGGAGGGCGTGCAGGATTGGTTCAACGTCAACGCCGAGGTGAAAACGCCCGACGGGAAGCACAATCGAGTGAACACGCGCGAGGAGCTGAAACGATACGACCGCCGATTGTACGACCTGATTCACCGCTTCTTCCCGGAGAGCCGCGATCCCATCAGCCGCCACTCCCGCGTCAACAAGTTTAAAAACCAAAAATAGGATACCATGAGGAAATTGATCGGCGCGCGCTGGACGTGCGCGGTGTGTGCAGTGATGCTGGGAGTAGCGCCGGGAGCGCGGGCAGAGGACGTCGTCCCGGCAGTCGCGAAATTTTTCGAGTTGAAGGACGTTCGCCTGTCGGCCAGCCCCTTCCGCAACGCCATGGAGCGCAACGCCGCCTGGATGCTGGAGCTGGACGCGGACAGGTTGCTCGCCAATTTCAGGACAAACGCCGGGCTGACGCCCCGTGCGAAACCCTACGGCAGCTGGGAGTCCATGGGGCTGGCCGGTCACACGGTGGGGCACTACCTGTCGGCCGCGGCGCAACAGTACGCCTCCACCGGCGACGAGCGTTTTAAAACCCGCGTGGACTACATCGTCAGCGAGTTGGACAGTTGCCAGGCCGCCTTCGTCAACGGCTTCATCGGCGGGATGCCCGGCGGCGATCGCGTCTTCAAACAGGTGAAAAAGGGGATCATCCGCTCCGCCGGCTTCGACCTCAACGGCCTGTGGGCGCCCTGGTACAACCTCCACAAGACCATGATGGGATTGCTGGACGCCCACCTGCTGGCCGCCAACGACAGGGCGAGGGTGGTGCTGTTGAACCTCGCGGACTACGTGGTGGAGACCATCGAACCCCTCTCCGTCGAGCAGATGCAGGTGATGATGGACTGCGAATTCGGGGGGATGAACGACGCCCTGGCCGCCGTCTACGCGCTGACGGGGGAGGAAAAGTACCTCCGCGCCGCCCTCTCTTTCTACCACGCCCGGCTGATGGATCCGCTGTCGCGAGGGGTGGACATCCTTCCCGGCCTTCACTCCAACACCCAAATCCCCAAGGTCATCGGTAGCGCCCGCCTCCACGAACTCACCGGCAGCGAGCGCGAGCGGCAAATCGCCTCGCACTTCTGGCAACACATGGTGCACCACCACTCCTACGCCAACGGGGGCAACAGCGCCGCCGAGTACCTCTCCGCGCCCGACAAGCTGAACGATCGCCTCACGAGTTCCACCTGCGAAACTTGCAATACCTATAACATGCTGAAATTGACGCGGCATCTCTACGAGTGGAGCGCCGATCCGGCCTACTTCGACTATTACGAGCGCGCCTTGTATAACCATATCCTCGCCTCGCAACACCCGGTGACGGGCATGACCTGCTACTTCGTCTCCCTGGCCATGGGCGGCAAAAAGGAGTTTAGCGACAAGTTCGACACCTTCACCTGCTGCATGGGCACCGGTTTCGAGAACCACTCCAAGTACGGCGCCGCCATCTACGCCCGCTCGCCGGGGGAGGAAAGCCTCTTCGTCAACCTCTACATCCCCTCGGCGCTGCAGTGGCGCGAGCGCGGCCTCTCCCTCGACATGGCGACGGCCTTCCCGGAGGACGGCAAGGTGACCCTCCGCGTGACGGGGGGCGACCGCCAGCGATTCGCCCTCCACCTCCGCCACCCCGCCTGGGCAAAGTCGATGGAAGTGCGCGTGAACGGAGCGAAACGCGCCACCGGCAGCGCGCCGGGTTCCTACGCCGTCATCGACCGGGAATGGAAACGCGGCGATCGCGTGGAGATCATCCTCCCCATGCACCTCTACGCGTGGCCGATGCCGGACAACGCCTCCCGCGTGGCCATCTTCTACGGCCCCACCCTGCTGGCCGGCGAACTTGGCGCCGAGGAGGTGGAACCCGTCCGCGGCGTGCCCGTGTTTATCACGGACGACGGTCGCGTGGAGAGCCGCCTGCACCCCGCCGGGGGAGAGCTGCTGGCCTTCCGGTCGCGGGAATTGGGCTTCCCGCGGGAGGTCTCGCTCATCCCCTTTTACCGGATGTACGACCAATATTACTCCGTCTACTGGGATCTTTTCACCCCCGCCGGCTGGCGCGATCAACAAGCGGCATACGAGGCCGAACGCGCTCGCGTGGAGGAGCTAAACAAGGTGACGGTGGACTATATCACCCTCGGCGAAATGCAACCGGAACGCGATCATAACCTGGAATCCAGGGAGAGCCGCGTGGGTGATTTCCGCGGGAAAAAGTTCCGCTATGCCTACCCTAACGGCCACATCTCCTTCGACATGAAGGTGCCGGCGGACAACGCCCCGGCGCGCCTCCTCATGACCTTCTGGGGCGGCGATGCCGGCAAGGATCACTTCGAGATTCTCGTCGACGGCCAGCGCCTCCGCCTCTTCACGCCGGAGGGCAAGGACGGCGATTTTGCCGAAAACATCATCGAGCTGCCCGCGGACATCACGCGAGGAAAATCGACAATCAGAATCACCCTGAAAGGACACGAAAAGAGCCGCGTAACCGCCATCTACAACTGCCGGATGATGCGATAAACCCGCCTCCCTCGCGTGGATTTAAAAAATGCCGCGTACATTCGCGATGTTTTTTAAACTTGGAAACAGATAAACATGCAAGAGAGGTATGATTTTGACAAAATCGTCGACCGCCGCGGCACCAACGCGCTGAAAGTCGACGCCCTGGAGGAGCGCTACGGCGACGCCAACCTGATCCCCCTGTGGGTAGCGGACATGGATTTCGAGACCCCCCCGTTCATCGTCGACGCCCTGCGCCAGCGCCTGCAACACCCCGTGTTCGGCTACACGAAAGACCCGGCGGGCTATCTCCCCTCCATCATCAACTGGCTGCGGCAGCGCCACGACTGGGAGGTGCGACCGGAGTGGCTCTCCTACATCCCCGGCATCGTCAAGGGCATTGGCATGGTCGTCAACATCTTCACGCGCCCCGGCGACAAGGTGATCATCCAACCGCCGGTGTACCACCCCTTCCGCCTGGTGCCTCGCGGCAACGGGCGCGAGGTCGTCTTCAACCCCCTGAAACTCGTGGGCGACCGCTACGAGATGGACTTCGACCACCTGGAACGCCTCATCGACGACCACTGCAAACTCCTCGTGTTGAGCAACCCGCACAACCCTGCCGGCCGGGTGTGGGAGCGAGAAACCCTGGCAACCCTGGCCGAACTCTGCGAGCGACGGGGCGTGCTGGTGGTCTCGGACGAAATTCACTCGGACATGATGCTTTACGGCCACCGTCACGTCCCCTTCATGACGGCTTCCCCGGCCGCCGCGCGGGTAAGCATCACCTTTGGCGCGCCTTCCAAGAGCTTTAACATCGCCGGGCTGGTCAGCTCCTACGCCATTGTCCCCGACGACTCGCTTCGCCGCCGCTTCTACTCGTGGCTGGCCGCCAACGAGATGAACGAACCGACGATCTTCGCCCCGATAGCCACCGAAGCCGCCTACACCCTCGGCGCCGAATGGCTCCGCCAGATGCTGGAGTACGTGGAAGGAAACATCAATTTCATGAAAAACTACCTCGACGCCCGCGTCCCCGCCATCCGCGTGATGAAACCGCAAGCCTCCTTCCTCGTCTGGCTCGACTGCCGGCAACTGAACATGGAACACGACACTCTTGTCAACTTCTTCATAAAAGACGCCCACCTCGCCCTGAACGACGGCGAAATGTTCGGCCCCGGTGGCGAGGGCTTTATGCGCCTCAACGTGGGCTGCTCGCGCCTCCTCCTCTCCCGCGCGCTGTCACAAATCGAAGCCGCGGCCTCTCGCCGATAACCCGCGGCCCCTCGTCGGCAACCCCCAAAACAACGCCCCGCGCCCCTGAAAGTAAAAATATTCCGCGAGGGATAGCGAAAACCCCGCGCGTGATATTTTTGCTTTCATGGAGTTGTGCGCCCTTTTCACGCGCGAACGTCGCCGTTTAACGCGTAATGGTCACCACCCAGCGTGAGGCGGGTCTCATCCCGCGTGCGGGAACCTTATTAAACATGTCGCGAAAATCATTGCCCCGCGCGCGGATCTTCCTTCCGTGTACCCGTTGATCGCGGCAAGCGGGTTTTGTCACCTTCTTCTTTATCTTATAGGCAACTCCCCGCGGGCGTCCCCTTTTTTCTTGTTCCCGCGGTTTTAGTTGACGATTGAGCTACGGCTTCCGCTGAGCCGCATTTGGGGATAAAATTGCACCTGCCGGGGGGCTTTTTGCCACTTTCTGACACTACAAATACCGTCTTTGGAACTTTTTTCCGCATTTCAAGCATTTTTTTCCGGTTTGTTCTTGTTTATAAATTTTCGCCGACCTATATTTGCCCCATCAAAGATTTGTGGCGAGAGCAGGAAATGAAACAATAACACATTGATGAAACAAGTGAACGCAAAAGGAACTAACTCCTGTTTACAAGCAGGAACACCACAAGAAAATACGAGACCGGAAAACCGGTGCAGCGGGCAACGCTCCCGCTTCGGGCGAGCAACCATACCTTATATAGTTACCCGCCTTTTTTCATGCTTGCATGTAAAACCATTTGTATTGGCCGTGATCATGGCCTTCTCCGCGTCCTGCGTGACAAATATAAACGAGAGCAACCCCTCCATTGGTGATGGGGAGCATCTCGTCACCCTATCCTTTACCGTCCCCGGCGCACCCACCCGCGCGATGGACGAGAGTACCGTCGAAACCATCGACGTCCTCCTCTTTGACCAAACGACAGACCAGATTGTTTACCGCGCCATCGGCACCACACCCTCGGCGGGGCAATTCACCGTCAAGCTGCCAGCCAACACCTATCATATAGTAGTGTTGGCCAACGCCCGCGCGATGATCCCCGTGACGTATCCCCCCGCCACCACCGACGCGTCATTCACCAATGACACGCGGGACATCGTCCTCGCCGCCATCACCAAGAGCATCGCCCCCGTCACCTCCCACCAGTGGCCGACCACCTTCGACCGTATTCCGATGTGGGGCTACAGCAACGGTTTCGTCGTTGGCACTTCCAGCCCCACCATCGGCCTTACCCGAATGATCGCCAAGGTAGACATTGACGTGGACGGCGCGGTAACCAACTTCTGGCTGGCAAACGTCCGCCTCTATAATTACAGCACCGCCGGCCACATCGCCCCCGCCGCCCTTCCCCCCACCGCTCCCGCCGGCGACCGGTACGACGGCTACGATATCACCCAGTGGGACGATAGAACATCCGTCATCAAGGCCTACGCCCCCCACCTCCCCGCCGGTGTCAAAGCCACGGACGACTACCTCGCCTACCTCGCCGACCCCTCCGACAGCAGGGACATCATCGAGTACAAGAACAACATCTACGCCCTCGAAACCTCCGCGGGCGTCGCCTATCCCACCGCCGGCTGGAAGCAGAATACCTGCCTGATCATCGGCGGTTACTACCAGAGTACCGCCTTCCCCACCTATTACCGCGTGGAGTTCGCGAACACTACCGACGGCCACCTCCCCCTCCTCCGCAATCACAAGTACTCCGTCACCATCACTGGCGTCTCCGCCCCAGGCTACCCCACCCCCGAAGACGCCTACAACAATCCCCCGTCTAACATCGCCGTCCAAATCACCGAGTGGAACGACGCCGGCCTGAATGACGTCACTTTCAACGACCAGCACTACCTGGCCGTCGACAAGAGCGAACTCACCTTCTACGCCGGGGGTGCTGCCAAGAGTATGGAGGCCATCACCGACTTCCCTACCGGCTGGACGGTGGACGCCAACGCCCTCCCCGCCTGGTTAACAATCACCGCCCCTGTCCCCGACGGCGCCGACATCGCCCACGGACTGACGAACGTGAAGACGACGCTCACGCTCACCGCGGGAGCCACCTCCTCTAACCGCTCCGACGAATTTCACATCGTGGCCGGCAACCTCCGCAAGAAGATCATCGTGACGCAAACCACCGACGAGGAGTTCTCCCTCGTCATCACCGATCTTGCCCGCAACCCCATAAGCGAACTCGTGTTCGACGCCGGCAGTATTGGAGAAGGAACCCTCCCCGCCGCGCGATCCTTCCTGGTGACGTGGTTCCCGGCGGATGAAGACTGCCAGGTGCAGCTAACAACCGTCGCGGGCATGACTCCCTTCACCTTCAACACCAGCGGTATCGGCATCGATCCCTCGATCCTTTCCACCCTATCCGGCGGGGAAGCGATGATCACCATCCAGCCCGACGCCATGTCGCCCGGCGATCCTGACCCCACCTCCCGCTTGGACTTCTTCGTTACCAGCGGCGCGCAGTACAGGATGGCCTCCATCAACCTCCGCCAAATCAATAACTACGTCATCACGGAGTCAGTCGCCATGGAATACTTGGCCGATGGTACGACCACCTACTTCTTCACCGTCAAGAGCAACGTCCACTGGAGCGCCATAATTGACGGGGCCGCCGATCCCGAAACCCTTATGGACACGTGGACGCTCTCCGGCGGCCCGAACCCCGCGGGGGAACCCTTCGAGTTCGTGCTCAACCCGCTCTCGACCACCGCCATGGCCACCATCAGCTTCACGAACTATGGTACTTTTTGGCCGATCTACGAGGAGGTAGAGATCAACGGC
>JAIRXZ010000099.1 GCA_031267995.1 Odoribacteraceae bacterium
TAACTTTCATCACACACGTGATAACATCCGTCACACACGTGATAACATCCGTCACACACGTGATAACATCCGTCACACACGTGATAACATCCGTCACACACGTGATAACTTTCATCACGCGCGTGACGGCGGGAATAACGTCTGTGACGGCCGCGATAACGTCTGTGACGGTCGCGATAACGTCTGTGACGGCGGGAATAACATCTGTGACGGCGGGCATAACGTCCGTGACGGTGGCGCTACCCGACGCGCCAAGCCCGTTAAAAACAATTGGAAAGTAAAAACCGGGGAAAACTACGCGATCACCCCGCCGCCGAGCACGTCATCCCCCTCGTAGAAGACGGCGCTCTGTCCCGGCGTGATGGCATCCATCGACTCGCGAAACCGGACGAGAAGCGAATCCCCCTCCGGGTGCAGCGTGGCGGCAGCGCCGGCATTGCGATAGCGAATCTTCACCGTCACCTCGTGCCCGTCGGGGACATCGGCGCGCTTGACGAGGTGAAACGGCCGCGCGCGGAACTCCTTCCCCTGCAGCTCCTCCCGCGTGCCCAGCACCACCTCGTTGCGCTCCGGGCGGATGGCCGTCACGAACGCGGGGCGACCAAGGGCGATCCCCAGCCGCTTGCGCTGACCGATGGTGTAGCGGGGAAACCCCTGGTGGCGACCAAGTCGGTTGCCGGCGCCGTCGACAAACCAACCGGGAGCGAACCGCTCGGCAAACCCCTCCACGTTATCGGCGAGGAAAGCGCGATAATCGTCGCCGGGGATAAAACAAATCTCCTGGCTCTCGCCCTTCCGCGACAGCTGCTCGAACCCTCGCTCGCGGGCAATCTCGCGGACGGCCGCCTTCGTCAAATCGCCCAGCGGGAAGAGCGTGCGGGCGAGATTCTCGCCGGTGAGCGGCCACAGGAAATAGGTCTGATCCTTCGTCCTGTCCGCGCCGGCACGGAGGAAATATCGCCCCCCCTCGCGGGCAACGCGGGCATAGTGGCCGGTGGCGATATAATCGCAATGCAGCTCGTCGGCCATCTCCAGGAGCTTCCCCCACTTGACGCGGGCGTTGCACGTGACGCACGGGTTGGGCGTGCGACCGGCGAGGTAATTGTCGACGAACTCGCGGATCACGTTCTCGCGGAAAAAGGCGCGGGCGTCCAGGATGTGGTGCTCGAAACCGAGGCGGGTGGCCATCTCCCTGGCCTCGAAGATGGCGTTGACACTGCAGCAGCCCGTCTCCTTCTCCATGCAGGCGCGGGAAATTTGGTCGTAAACGCGATAGGTGACGCCGCGGAGGTCGTACCCCTGCTCCTTCAGGAGGATGGCGGCGACGGAGCTATCTACCCCCCCGCTCATGGCCACCAGCACGCGGCGACGGGCGGGCGGGGGCGTCATGAAGCGCGCCTCGCTGTGGTAATCGTCGCGTTCCGGCTCCTCCGGCGGCTCGCGCAGTTCGCCGGGGGCGTCGATGGAGAAGCGGAGGTACTTGATGCTCTTGCCGCGAGCTATCCACTGCCGCTCGTAAAACGTCTGGACGCGGCGGAGGATGCCGGCGTGGAGGTCGTTCCCGCCCGCGGCGTGCAGGTCGTCGATCTCCGCGGCGAGGGGGAGGCCGTTCACCTCCACCACCGAGCGGGTGTAGCGATAGAGAAAAGGGCTGTCCGTCTTCAGGTGAATAGCCCCGCCGGGGGCGAGAAACGCGCGGTAGAGGGAGAGGAAGCGGCTGCCGGTAAGCCTTTTCCTCGCCTTCGACATCTGCGGGTCGGGGAAGGTGATCCATATCTCGTCCACCTCTCCCGGCGCGAAGAGGGAGGCCAGCAGCTCGGCGCGGACGCGGAGGAAAGCGACGTTCCCCAGCCCCCGGCGGATGGCTTCCGTGGCGCCGCTCCACAGGCGCGCTCCCTTGACGTCGAGGCCGATGAAGTTCTTCCCCGGAAACTCCGCCGCCAGCGCCACGGCGTACTCCCCCTTCCCGCATCCCACCTCCAGCACGACGGGGGCGTCGTTGCCGAACACGCGGGCGCGCCACTGCCCCTTCAACGGGTGATCGACGCCGAAAAGCTCCCGGTGCGCCGGCTGGAAGACGTTGGGCAATTGCTCCATGTCGGCGAACTTCGCCAATTTATTCCTCCCCATAGACGTGTAAACCGATGTCCTTGATTCCTTTTAGCTCCTCGTTTTTCATCCGGTGGCTGACCTCCACGCGGAGTACCCCGGCTGAATCCACGGCGAGAGGCTCCCCCGCCGTTGTTTTCAGCGTTCGGAGGAAGGCGCCGTCGCCCGTCCAGCGGCCGAGGGAGTCGGAGAGGAGAAACTCCGCCCGCCGCTCCGCCAGCGTCACCCCGCCGCGCGAAAGGGTGAGGAGACACGCGATGTTCGCCTGCTCGACGCCCGGCGTGTGGCGCACGTACAACATGAAGGTGTAGAGACCGGGGCGAGGTATATCCACGTCAAAGGCGACGACGCGATCCCGCTCCCACCGCTCGCCGGGCAGCGACCGGAAGTTCTCGTAGTCCACCCCCGCGCAACCGGTCAGGCAAGCAACGACGATCGCCAGCCATCCCCGGCGACGGCTCGTCCCCGTCACGCGTCCGCCCCTCCCTGCACGCGCTCCATCAGCCGCAGGAGGTTTCCCCCCCAGAGCTTCTCCAGGTCGGCGGGCGAGTGTCCGCGGCGGAGCAGCTCCACGGTGATGTTGATTAACTCGTTGACGGCGCGGCAACCGGGGAGCATCGTCCCCTCGTCGCCGTCGAAGTCGGAGCCGATGCCGACGTGGTCGATGCCGACGATCTTCACGACATGCTCGACGTGCTCGACGGCCTCCATCACGGTGGCGTTGGCGCCGATGAAGTGCTTGTAAAGGCACACCTGCACCACTCCTCCCTTGTCGGCGATGGCCTTCAGCTGGCTGTCGGAGAGGTTCCGCGGGTGGTCGTGCAGGGCGCGGGCAGAGGAGTGGGAGGCGATCACCGGGCGACTGCTCACTGCGAGGACGTCCCGCAAGCTCTCCGGGCTGACGTGCGAGACATCCACGATGATGCCCTGGCGATTCATCTCCCGCACCACCTGCCGCCCGAAGTGGCTCAAGCCACCGTGCCGCTCGCCGGTGGACGCGGCGTTGTCCCGCGCGGGGTCGCAGATGTCGTTCACGCCGTTGTGACAAAGGGTGATGTAGGCGACCCCCATCGCCTTGAAGCGGGCAATGTTGCCGAGATCCTTCCCGATGGCGTAGCCGTTTTCGATGGCGAGGAAGACGGCGCGCTTGCCGGCTCGCTCGAGGCGGTGCAGGTCGGCCGAGGTACGCGCTATCCCGGCCTCGTCCCCCCGCGCCTCCACGAGGCTGACCACCTGCCGGAGTATCTCCCCCGCCTCCCGCGCCGCCTCCCGCGAAGGCTCCTCCTCCCGGCTCCCCTGCGGGAGGTAGGCCACCATGAAGACGGCGTCCACCAGCCCCTCGCGCATCTTGGGAAGGTCTACCTTCACCGAGGCATCGTGCCGGGCGCCGAGGTCGAAGCCGTCGACGAACTTCATCGGCGTGTCGCAGTGCGAATCCACCACCGGGGCGGCCAGGTGCACCTCTTTCGCCTGTTTAAAGAGCCTTGCCTCGTCCACGAAATGGCGGAAGAGGCGCTCCATCGTCTCGTCCTGGAGGGGCACCATCCGCTCCGGGTGCCACTGCACGCCAAAGACGCGGTAGCAGGGCGTCGCCTCGATCGCCTCGATCACCCCGTCGGGCGCCGTCGCGGAGACGGTAAAGCCCGGCGCCACCTCCCGCACCGCCTGGTGATGGTACGAGTTGACGCTGACCGCGTCGCGCCCCAGCACGGAGAATAGACGCGACCCCTCGCGCACCGCGATCGTGTGCGAGGCGTGACCGGCCGTGGAGAGTTGCCCGTGCTTCAACGGCTTTCCCGGCAGTTGCGCGGGGATATCCTGGTAGTTCTTCCCCCCGAAGGCGATATTGATCAGCTGCATCCCGCGGCAGATCCCGAATATCGGCACCTGCCGGTCGGCCGCCAGGCGCGTCAGCAGCAGGTCGTATCGATCGCGGGCGTCGTCCACCTCGCCCAATTCGGGAATCGGCTCCTCGCCGTTGTACAGTGGATTGATATCGTCGCCCCCGGTAAGCATCAGCCCGTCCAGGCGCGCGACGATCTCCTCCAGCGCCGCCGCGTCCGCGTGCACGGGGATCACCAGCGGGGCGCCGCCGGCCAGCAACACCGATCGCACGTAGTTGTCCGCCACGCGCGACCCACCATCCTTGTAGTGCGCCGAGATGCCCACGAGCGGACGCGACGACCCCGCGACGCGCCCGTCAACGGCCTCCTGCCACCGGGACAGGTCGGCCGGGAAAACAAAATCATTCATAAGGTAAACGAGTAATAATAAGGTAAACTTCTTCACGCGTGTTGATGTAAAAACGTGGCTCCTGGTTCCGCGTACGAAGGTAAGCCGAAAAAGCCTATATTTGCAACTCATTTCAAGATTAATTATAACATGAAGCAATTCAAGCGAACACTCGTCACCGCGGCCCTCCCCTACGCCAACGGGCCGGTGCATATCGGACACCTCGCGGGGGTGTACATCCCGGCGGATATTTACGCGCGATACCTGCGCCTGAGGGGGAAAGAGGTGATTTTCGTCGGGGGATCGGACGAGCACGGCGTGCCCATCACGCTGAAGGCACGGAAGGAGGGCGTCACCCCGCGCGACATCGTCAACCGCTACCACGAGATGATCAAAAAGTCACTCGCCGACCTCGGCATATCCTTCGACATATACTCCCGCACCAGCTCGGAGACGCACCGCGAAACCTCCTCCGCCTTCTTCAAGAAGCTGCACGACGAGGGGAAGTTCGTCCAACGATCCACCATGCAGTTCTACGACGAACAGGCAGGCCAATTCCTCGCCGACCGCTACATCACCGGCACCTGCCCCCGCTGCGGCAACCCGCGCGCTTACGGCGACCAGTGCGAGGCGTGCGGCACCAGTCTCAACGCCACGGATCTCATTAACCCCGTCTCCGCCATCACGGGCAACGCCCCCGGCCTCAAGGAGACCACGCACTGGTACCTCCCCCTGGACGAGTACGAACCGTGGCTCAGGCAATGGATCCTGGAGGAGCATACCGAGTGGCGACCCACCGTCTACGGGCAATGCAAGTCCTGGCTCGACACCGGCCTGCAAGCCCGCGCCGTCACCCGCGACCTCGAATGGGGCGTACCCGTCCCCGTGGAAGGAGCTGAAGGCAAGGTGCTATACGTCTGGTTCGACGCCCCCATCGGCTACATCTCCGCCACCAAGGAGCTAACCCCCGCGTGGGAGACCTACTGGAAAGACCCCTCCACGCGCCTCGTCCACTTCATCGGCAAGGACAACATCGTATTCCACTGCATCATATTCCCCGCCATGCTCAAGGCCGAGGGGTCGTACATCCTCCCGGACAACGTCCCCGCCAACGAGTTCCTCAACCTCGAAGGGGAGAAAATCTCCACCACCCGCGACTGGGCGGTATGGCTGCACGAGTACCTCGTCGACTTCAAGGACAAGCAGGACGTCCTCCGCTACGTCCTCGCCGCCACCGCCCCCGAAACCAAGGACAATGACTTCACGTGGAAGGATTTCCAGGCACGCAACAACAACGAACTCGTGGCCGCGTACGGCAACTTCGTCAACCGGGCACTCGTCCTCACCCGCAAGTACTTCGACAACCGCGTCCCCGCCCGCGGCGAACTCGCGCCCCGCGACACCGAACTGCTCGACGCCATCCCCCGCCTCGCCGGGCAAGTCGGCAAGAGCATCGAAGGCTTCCACTTCCGCGAGGCCGTCGGCATCGCCATGAACCTGGCGCGCCTGGGAAACAAGTACCTGCAGGATACCGAACCCTGGAAAATCTTCGCCACCGACCCCGCCCGCGTGGCCACCGTCCTCAACGTCTGCCTCCAGGTGACGGCCAACCTCGCCACGCTGATGGAGCCGTTCATGCCCTTCTCCTCCGACCGCCTGCGGGGATTCATGAACATCACCCCCGTGCCCTGGAACAGCATGGGCGACAACGTCGTCGACCCCGGACACCTCCTGGGCGCCTCCGGCCTCCTCTTCGAGAAGATAGAGGACGACGCCATCCGCGCGCAAGTCGATCGCCTGGAGGATAAAAAGAGACGGAACGCCGCCGGACAACCCGCCACCGCGCCCGAAGCGGCTGAACCCAAGCCGTTAGTCCCCTACCCCCACTTCGCCGCCCTGGACATCCGCGTCGGCACGATCATCGCCGCCGAGAAGGTCGCCAAAACCGACAAGTTGCTGAAGCTAACCGTAGACCTCGGCACGGAGACCCGCGTGATCGTCTCCGGCATCGCCGCCCACTACACCCCCGCGGAGATCGTCGGGCGACGGGTGAGCGTCCTGCTTAACCTGGAGCCGCGAACCCTCAAGGGTATCGAGTCGCGCGGGATGATCCTCACTGCCGAGGGCGCCGATGGCACGCTCGCCCTCGTCGCTCCCGAACGGCCGCTGCCGCCCGGCGCCGTGGTCTGCTGAACGCGAGAGTAAACGCCGAACACGCGACGCGCGCGATCCTTACCGGGTCGCGCGCGTTTCGTTTGAACCTTCCACCGGGCGGTGGAAGGTGCTTCTATCGGGCGGTGAAAGGCGCTTATATCGGGCGGTGAAAGGCGCTTATACCGGGCGGTGAAAGGCGCTTATACCGGGCGGTGAAAGGCGCTTATATCGGGCGGTATAAGCCGCTTATATCGGGCGGTATAAGATGCCTTCACAACCCACGCCATTGACATGCAGCGAGATACCGTTACCCCGTCGTCGGCGTCAATAAAACCGTCAACCGGGAAAAAAAATCGCCTCCCGTTGTGGAAAACGCGGGGGTGCCGCATCCATGTAGACAAATTATAACACTAAAAACTGAAACATCATGGTACGGGACATCACGATTACACGGGCTGACTGGCTGGAGCTGGTCTTCGAGGGAAAAAACAAGGCGTACGGGGCGTACGTGCTCCGCGAGGAATCCGGGCGGCGGCACCTGCTCGCGTACCTGGGGGTGGTGGCGTTCACGCTGGCGCTGCTGGCCGCGCCCGACGTGGCGGGGTTCTTCGCCCCGGCAACGGCGGAGAAGGCGACGACGACGGGGGAGGTGAGGGTCGTCGACCTGTCGCTGCCGGAGGAGAACAAGGTGATCGTGGCGCAACCGCTGCCGGTGCCGAAGTTGAAGACGACGATCAAGTATACCGTCCTCCTCGTTGCCAAGGACGAGGAAGTGCCGGACGATCAGGAGTTACGCACGCAGGACGACCTGAACCGGCTGACAGCGGCCATCTCCGTGGCGGACGTGGTGGGGAACGACGAGACGGGGGAGGATATCGCCGACCTGGTCGGTCACCAGGCCGTGATTGGCATGGCGGACACGGTCTATTTCAGCGGCATCGTGGAGCAGCAGCCGGAGTTCGTGGGTGGTGCGCGTGCGATGAGGAGCTGGATCGGGCGGCAGCTGCGGTACCCGTCGCTGGCCGAGGAAAACGGGGTGCAGGGGGTGGTGATCGTGCAGTTCGTGGTGGGGAGCAACGGGGCGATCCGGGACGTGACCGTGGCGCGGTCGGCGGATCCCTCGCTGGACGCGGAGGCGGTGCGCATGGTGGGGCGGATGCCGGCGTGGATACCGGGGAGGCAGGGGGGCGTGCCGGTGCCGGTGCGGTTTTCGATGCCGGTGACTTTCCGGCTGCAGGAGCGATAGGGGGAGGGTCGCTCCCCCGTCGCGGGGCGCGTGAATAATTTTTCACGCGCTGTTGCATGTTATTTTGTCAGCAAACTGCTATTTTTGCAGGCGCTGGTGACGACGTGTCGCCGTCAACCGAAAAACAAAATGGAACATGGAAGATATCAGGACTATTAAACAACGCTTCGAGATTATCGGCAATGACGTGAGGCTCGACCGGGCGATAGAAAAGGCCATACAGGTGGCGCCCACGGAGTTTACCGTGTTGATTACCGGCGAAAGCGGTGCCGGGAAGGAGGTTTTCCCGCGCATCATCCACGGGTACAGTCACCGCAAGCACGCGCAGTACACGGCCGTGAATTGCGGGGCGATACCGGAGGGGACGATCGATTCGGAACTGTTCGGGCACGAGAAAGGGGCGTTCACCGGGGCGCTGGCCGAACGGAAAGGGTATTTCGAGGAGAGCGACGGGGGGACGATCTTCCTCGACGAGGTGGGGGAGCTGCCGCTGTCGACGCAGGCGAAGTTGCTGCGGGTGCTGGAGGCGGGGGAGTTTATCCGCGTGGGGTCGTCGAAGGTGCAGAAGACGAACGTCCGGGTGATCGCCGCCACGAATGTCGACATCCCGTCGGCGGTGAGCCGCGGGCGGTTCCGCGAGGATCTCTATTACAGGCTCAACACGATGCCTATCCAAGTCCCGCCGCTGAGGGAGAGGGGAGGGGATATCGCCCTGCTGTTCCGGAAGTTCGCCTCCGACGTGGCCGAGAAGTACCGGATGCCTACCGTGCGCCTGACGGAGGAGGCCGCCATCGTGCTGGAGAATTACCGCTGGCCGGGGAACGTGCGGCAGCTGAAGAACGTGACGGAGCAGCTGTCCGTCCTCGAACAGGAACGAAGCGTGAGCGCGGCTACCCTGCGCGGCTACCTGCCGCCGGACGCGAACCAGCTGCCCATGTTGAGCCACCCGCGGGAGAACGAATCGGGGTTCGCCAATGAACGGGAGATCCTGTACAAGGTGCTCTTCGATATGAAACGGGATATGACCGACCTGAAGCAGCTGGTGCATGACCTGATGAAGGGATCGACGGGCGAGAAGGAGGCGGAACGCTCCTCGATCCTGTTTCGCGAGCTTCATGACACGCGGCCGGCGACGCCCGATTTCGTCCGCGCGACGGGCGGCAGGGGGCACAAGATGGAGCATGACGAGCCGATAGAGGACACGGAGGAGATCGTCGAGGAGTCGTTCCTGCTGGAGGAGAAGGAGAAGGAGCTGATCGTGAAGGCGCTGGAGAAGAATAAAGGACGACGCAAGTGGGCGGCACGCGACCTGGGGATCTCGGAACGGACACTCTACCGGAAGCTCAAGGAGTACCACCTCGATTACGAGTAGATGAGTTGGATATTAACGCTATAGTATATGGATATGTTGAAAAGAATGGCTTTATTGCTGTGCATCGCGGGCAGTGTCGCGGGTTGCAAGCTGGAGAAGATCTCCTATGACTTCAAGGGGGTGACGCTTGACGCTTCCGTGAAGACCTTTTCCGTGGATTTCTTCGCGAACAAGACGCCCTTCGCGCCCAACCTCGGCCCGGATTTCACGGAGGCGCTGAAGGCGTACCTGCGCTCGCGTACCTCGCTGAACGAGGTGACGGATAATAACGGGGACATCCGCTTCTCCGGGCAAATCACCGGCTTCTCGCAACGCCCGATGGAGATTCAACGCGACGAGGTGGCCGCCAATAACCGCCTCACGGTGACGATACAGGTGAAGTTCGTGAACACGAAATCGGACAAGGAAACGGATAGCTTCGACAGCAGCTTCTCGCACTACGAGGACTTCGGCGTGGATCAGGACTATAACTCGATCGAGGCGGATCTGCTCAAAAAGATCACGGACAAGGTGATCGAGGACGTCTTCAACAAGGCGCTCGTGAACTGGTAAACGCGTAATCATACACCCATGGAACAATTGCTGGAGTGGTTGGCCGCCGGGGGATGCGGCGAGGAGGATGCCCGTGGCGTCGAGGCGCTTATCGAGGAGTTTCCCTATTTCCCCGCCCCTCGCCTCCTGTGCCTGAAGAGGACGTATGACCTGGATCGCGACGCCTTCCCGGAGAAGCTGCGACAGCACGCCGCTCACGTGCCAAACTCCAGGCAATTCTACCGCTACCTGCAGCAACTGCCGCCCTTCGAGGCGAAGGCGATGGATCGAGACGGCGAGGGATACACCTTCGAACTCATCCGGGAGAAAGCCCGCGTGCCGTCGCTCGCGGTGTCGCCCGTGTACCGGTTGGAGGACGAGTTCCCGGACGATGACACGCGGGATGCCTCCACGGAGGATGCTATCGACATCTTCATCAGGAGAGAACCGGTCATGCCGAAGATCTCCCCGGAAACGGAGTTCACGGAGACGCCCCAGCGGGAGGACGACGAGGAGCTTTTCTCGGAGACGCTGGCCAAAATCTACACCAGGCAAAAATTATATGACAAGGCAATCGCTACTTATCGGAAATTAAGTTTGAAATATCCGGAAAAAAGTATTTACTTTGCCCGCCTGATTGAGAAAACGGACGAACTTAAAAAAATATAACACAAAAGTAACATGTATACCGTAGTTTCGATTCTGATTATCATCGTTAGCATACTGCTGATATTGCTCGTGTTGGTGCAAAACTCCAAGGGGGGTGGCCTGGCATCTTCCTTCGCCTCCTCCAACCAGATCATGGGCGTGAGGAAAACAACCGACTTCCTGGAAAAAGCCACGTGGACACTGGCGGGTACCCTGTTCGTGCTGTGCATCGTTGCCGCCATGTTCATCCCCAAAGGAGAACAAGGGAGCGGCTCCGTGCTGGACGGCCAAATCGGGAACATGCAGACACCCGCGCAAACCGTACCCAGCTTCCCGACGCAAGGCCTCGGTGGTGACAACATCCCGCTTCCCATCCAGGAAGAGGGAAACTGAACGGGCAGTGTCATCCTGTCTGAACGGGTCAATGTCAGTGTGTCAGCCATGCTGGCATTTTTTTTCTTTGGCACGAAAAATGCATTCCGTCGCAACGGATTATCAAAAACACAAATAATAGTAACTTTAAAATGGTAAGAATTATGGCACTAAAGACTGTTCTTAACAAAATCATCGTGGAGCCGATAGAGGCTGAATCAAAAACGGCATCGGGCATCATCATCCCGGACACCGCCCAGGAGAAACCGCAAAAAGGCATCGTCGTGGCAACGGGAAAAGGAAAACATGACGAACCCATGGAAATCAGCGTCGGGGACACCGTCCTCTTTGGCAAGTACTCCGGCACGGAACTCCACATCGACGAAAAGAAGTACCTCGTCATGAACCAATCCGACATCCTCATCATCGTGTAACATCATCGTGAAAAAAAGTAGAATCATTTAAAACTAAATCCTTATGGCAAAAGAGATCAAATTTAATATCGAAGCCCGCGACCTCCTGAAGAAAGGCGTGGACGAGTTGGCCAACGCGGTGAAAATCACCCTCGGCCCCAAGGGGCGCAACGTGGTCATCGAAAAGAAATTCGGCGCCCCCCAAATCACCAAGGACGGGGTGACCGTGGCCAAGGAGATTGAACTCTCCGACCCGTACGCCAACATCGGCGCGCACATGGTGAAGGAAGTAGCCTCCAAAACGGGAGACGACGCCGGCGACGGCACCACCACCGCCACGATCCTCGCCCAATCCATCATCGGCGTGGGGCTGAAGAACGTCACCGCCGGGGCTAACCCGATGGATCTGAAACGGGGCATCGACAAAGCCGTAACGGCCGTCGTGGCAAGCCTCGAAGCGCAGAAAGAAGCCGTGGGCGAGGACTACGAGAAGATCCGCCAGGTGGCACGCGTATCGGCCAACGGCGACGACTCCATTGGCCACCTCATCGCCGACGCCATGAAGAAGGTCTCCAAAGAGGGCGTGATCACCGTGGAAGAGGCCAAAGGCATCGAAACGGAAGTGAAGGTCGTGGAGGGAATGCAATTCGACAGGGGCTACATCTCCGCCTACTTCGTGACCGACACCGAGAAGATGCAAGCCTACTTCGACAACCCCTACATCCTGCTCTACGACAAGAAAGTCTCCACGATGAAGGAGCTGCTCCCCATCCTGGAACCGGTAGCGCAATCGGGACGCGCCCTCTTGATCGTCGCCGAAGACGTGGAGAGTGAAGCCCTCACCACGCTGGTCGTAAACCGCCTGAGGGGATCGCTGAAAATCGCGGCCGTGAAAGCCCCCGGTTTCGGTGACCGCCGCAAAGAGATGCTGGAAGACCTCGCCATCCTCACGGGAGGCACCGTCATCTCCGAGGAAAAAGGCATCAAGCTGGAAAACGCCACCATCGACATGCTGGGACGCGCCGAAAAAGTCACCATTGACAAGGAAAACACCACCGTCGTCAACGGGGCAGGCAACAAAAAATCCATCGAAGACCGCGTAGCCCAGATCAAGAAACTGATCGACGCCTCCACCTCCGACTACGACAAGGAGAAGCTCCAGGAGCGCCTCGCCAAACTTGCCGGCGGCGTCGCCGTCCTCTACGTCGGGGCAGCCTCCGAAATCGAAATGAAAGAGAAGAAAGACCGGGTCGACGACGCCCTCAGCGCCACGCGCGCCGCCATCGAGGAAGGCTTCGTGGCCGGCGGGGGAGTAGCCTACATCCGGGCTATCCCGGCGCTTGAAAACCTCAAAGGCGACAACGAGGACGAAACCACCGGTATCGAAATCATCAAGCGCGCCATCGAGGAGCCGCTTCGTCAAATCGCCGTCAACGCGGGAGTAGAAGGAGCCGTCGTCGTCAACAGGGTGAAAGAGGGGAAGAACGACTTCGGCTACAACGCGCGCACGGGCGAATACCAAAACCTGAAAGAGGCCGGCGTCATCGACCCGAAGAAGGTCGCACGCGTCGCCCTGGAAAATGCCGCCTCGATCGCCGGGATGTTCCTGACCACCGAGTGCGTGCTGGTAGAGGAGAAAAAAGAAGAACTACCCCCCGCCGCCGGCATGGGCGGAGGAATGCCGGGCATGATGTAATCAACGCTCGACACGAAGAAAAGAGGCTCCCACGCGGGAGCCTTTTTTATTGCGATCTTCCCTTACCGGCAGAACGGGATCGTCAAAGCTCCCGGTGATTCTGTCAGACCATCCCTCCCTCCTTTTCTCCATCCCCATGAAAAGGGGCGCACCCCCAAACATTTCACTATTTTCGGTGATTGTAAGAAAATTGCAGCCCATCTACTTTCGCGGCACTACTCATTATTAAGCACGTTCAGTCATGAAACACCTACTACACACCCTCGCCATCCTCGCGCTTGTATCCTGTCACGCGTCCCCCGCCGCGGACGAAACGGAAGACACGCCACAAGTGGACGAAACACCAGAAGCGGCGGACGAAACGCGGCAACAGGACGACTACTATTTGTACCACGGGATAAAAATCCCCCTCCACAAGATGGACAACAAGTTTTACATGGTATTCTATACCGCCAACCTGGACAAGATCAAAGACGAGGTACAGAAAGCGGGCGCGACATTGGAGGAGGTGAGTCAGCCAATGGTCTATTCAACCGGTACCGCCGCGGAAAAATTCGTCGATTGCGAAGCCTTGGTCGTCAAGGGCGATCACGAGAAAGTAGAGGCCATCCTCTCTCAAGCGCTTTACCGGGCGCCGTTTTACATGTCCGACGACGGGGAGGAGATGGGAATGACGGAGATGTTTTCCGTCGTCTTGAAGCCCGGAACAACCCTGGAGCAACTCGAAACGCTGGCCAGGGACAACTCCGTGGAAACGATCGGTTTTGACCCCCACATCCCAACCTGGTATCACTTTGCCTGCACCACCCTCTCCAAGGGCAATTCACTTGACATGAGTACCCTGTTCCGCGCCAGCGGCCTGTTCACGGACACCTTCCCGAACCGGATCCTCCACATCAGGTTCGATATATGAAACACGCGCTGTAATTATTCGCCTCCCCCTGCTTCATCTTTGAACCTGATTAGCGTTCGCCGCGGTGTCTCGATGAAAGGGCCGGGAGTACTCGCGAGAAGGGGCGATTCCCTCGCGAGAAGAACGGATTCCCTCGCGAGAAGGGGAGATTCCCTCGCGAGAAGAACAGATTCCTTCGCGAGAAAACCAAATTCCTTCGCGAGAAGACCCGATTCTTTCGCGAGAATCCGCAATTCCTTCGCGAGAAGACCCGATTGTCTCGCGAGAAGACCCGATTCTTTCGCGAGAATCCACAATTCCTTCGTGAGAATCCGCAATTCCTTCGCGAGAATCCAAAATTCCCTCCCAGGAAAAGTAAATTCTTCCGAAGCGCCCCCGATTCTCGCGAAGGAATTCACGATTCCCGCGAAAGAATCGTGGATTCCCGCGAAGGAATCGTGAATATTCCGAAAGAATCGTGAATTCCTTCGCGACAATCCGGCACGCTTCAAAACAATTCACGATTCCCGCGAAGGAATCGCCGATTCCCGCGAGACAATTCCGGATTCCCGCGAAAGAATCGACGGTTCCCGCGATCGAATTTGACCCCCCGTCGCCTTTCCCGCCACTTTTACCCCCCCCGGCGGCGGCAAACGCGCGCGGGCGACGGGAAATGGCGCGCCTCCCATCGCGGTTTACAGTAAGATTTTCTTTACATTTGTCACCATCAAAGATCCATGAACAGCATATTCACCTTTAAACACATTGTTATGAATCAAGAGGAAGTTCAATTTTATCTCGACGAAACAAAAGAGAGAATGGAGGCGGCGCTGCACCACCTGGAGACGGAATTGGGGAAAATCAGGGCGGGACGCGCCAACCCCAAGGTGCTGCAGGACGTGATGGTGGACTATTACGGCAGCCTCACCCCCCTCGCGCAGGTGGCAAACATCGCCGCGCCCGACCCGCGGACGATTGCCGTGCAGCCCTGGGACAAAAAGATGATCCCCGTCATCGAGCGCGCGATCATGAACGCCAACCTGGGCTTCAACCCGGACAATAACGGGGAGGTGATCCGCGTGAACGTCCCGGCGCTGACCGAGGAGCGGCGACGCGACCTCGTGAAGCAGAGCAAGGGCGAGGCCGAGACGGCCAAGGTGAGCGTCCGCAACGCCCGCCGCGACGTGATCGAGCAGGTGAAGAAGATGGTGAAGGAGGGGCTGGCGGAAGACCTGGCCAAGGATGCCGAGGCGAGCGCGCAGAAGCTGACCGACGAGTTCGGCAAGCGCGTGGACGAGCACCTGGCCAAGAAGGAGAAGGATATCATGACGATCTGACGAATGGCCGGTATCCTGATAGTCATCCCGGCGCGGTACCACTCCAGCCGGTTGCCCGGCAAGCCCCTGCGGTTGATTGCCGGGGTGCCGATGGTGGAGCGGGTGGCGCGCGTGGCGGCCGCCGTTCGCGGGGAGTCGGGGGATAGGGCGTACGTCGTGGCCACGGATCACGAGGAGATTCGGGAGTTCTGCGCGAGCCGGGGGCTGCCCGTCGTGATGACTCCCGCGACTTGCCGCGACGGGACGGAGCGTTGCCGGTTTGCCGCGGAGGCGGCGCGGGAGAAGCCCCGGCTGGTCGTCAATTTACAGGGGGATAACCCGCTGTGCCCGCCGTGGGTGCTGTCGGCGCTCATCCGGGCGTGGGAGGAGGAGCCGGACGCGGCCGTGTACACGCCTTGCGTGCGCCTGGATTGGGAGGCTTACGACGCGCTGGTGGAGGCCAAGCGGACGACGCCCTTTTCGGGTACCACCGTGCTGGTGGACAAGAATTTTCACGCGCTTGCTTTTTCCAAGGCGATTCTTCCCGTCGTCCGCCGGCAGGAGGAGGCGCGGCGGCTCTCCCCCTTCTCGCCCGTGCTGCGCCACGTCGGGCTGTATGCCTATACTTTCGAGGCGCTGACGCGGCACGCGACGCTGGAGGTATCTCCCTACGAGCGAGGCGAGGTGGAGGGGCTGGAGCAGATGCGGTTTCTCTACAACGCCCTGCCGGTAAAGGTGGTGGAGGTGGATTACCGGGGACGCGAAACTTCCGGCGGCGTGGATTCGGAGGAGGATATCGCCCGCGTGGAGGCGATCCTCGCCAAGTACGGTGAACTTGACGCGGGGTGAGGTGACGGGGTGGCCGCGGGAGCTGGATGGGGGAGGACTGGACGGGTGGCTGCCGACGGGCGTCTGTCGCGATGCCGTGCTGGAGGAGTACGATGGCTGGTTCGAGCGGAAGACGCGGGGGATGAAGGGGTCGCCTTTTCCCCTTTTCTTGAATGTTTCCGGGATTCCCGGCGCGGGGAAGTCGACGCTGGCCGGGGAGATCGCGGCGGGCGATCCGTCGTTGCTTTATCTCTCGTTCGACGAGCTGATGGAGGGGCTGTCGGGCTACCGGGAGGACGCGCGCGGGATGGGGAGCGCGGCGGCGTTCGGGCGTTGGGAACGGCCGGCGCGGTGGCTGGGGTACAGGGCGCTGCGCGAGGCGGTGGAGCGCCGGTTTTCTATTCTTTTCGAGCATAGCAATGCCACGCCATCGCACGTGGCGCTTTATCGTTGCCTGAAAAACAGGGGGTACCGCGTGGAGATTCGCTTCCTGGAGGCGAGCGTGCCGGAGGCTATCGAACGGACGAGGCACAGGGAACGGTGGGTGCCGGCGGAGGTCGTGGCGGAGCGCGCTGCGTTGCTTCGCGAGCTGAACGAGAGTTACAAGCAGATTGTTGATCATTTTGAAACGTTTCAATCATGAGTAAATGGTGTTTTATAGCGCGTCACGGGAACACGTTTCTGCCGGGGGAGACCCCGCGGCGGGTGGGGGGGGCTACCGATTTGCCGCTGGTGGAGGAGGGGCGGGCGCGGGCTATCGGGAGGTTCCTGGCGGCCAACGGGCTTCGTCCCGACAAGGTTTACGCGGCGCCCCTGAAACGGACGACGCGGACGGCGGAGCTGATCCTGGAGGAGGCGGGGTGGAGGCTGCCGGTGGTGGCGGAGGCGCGTTTCACGGAGGTGGATTACGGCCCCGACGAGAACAGGACGGAGGAGGAGGTGAGACGTCGCCTCGGCGAGGTGTTCGCGCGGGAGAACGGGCTTAGCGTTACTAATGACGAGGAGGTTATGGCGTACGGGAGGAGGTTGATCGACGCCTGGGACAGGTCGGGCGAGGTGCCGCCGGGGTGGCGGGTGGATGCGGGGGCGATCGTCCGCGCGTGGCGGGATTTTGCCGACGGGATTGCCGACGGGGAGCGCGTGTTGGTGTGCACGTCCAACGGGGTGATCCGCTTCGCCCCGCGCTTGCTGGAGGGGTGCGACGATTTTTGCCGGGAGCATGATATTAAGGTGGCCACGGGTAGCCTCTCGATCTTCGCGCACGAGGGGGAGGGGTGGCGATGCACGGGGTGGAACTTGAAGCCTTACGCTTGCTGAGGGGTGGTGGATGGGAGGGGCGGGATGTGTTCCGATGTGTGAATTATTGTGCGCTTTTTTGGGCGACAGCCGGGGCGTGTATGGAAATTCTATTATCTTTGTGCTTTCTTTTTAACGCGGGACGCGAGTGTCGCTTTTGTAAGTATTATTTTACTCATTGTTAGTCTTATGAACCTGATGTTATTTGTAGTTGTGCTGATCACGGCCGTGGCGCTGGTGGTGGCGGCGTTGGGGATAGCCCGACTGATTTCGCCCCGCACGTTTAACCGGCAGAAGGGGGAGGCGTACGAGTGCGGGATCCCGACGCGCGGTACTTCGTGGATGCAGTTCAAGGTGGGTTATTACCTGTTTGCCATTCTTTTCCTGATGTTCGACGTGGAGACGGTGCTGCTGTTCCCGTGGGCGCTGACGGTGCGCGATTTGGGCGCCGCCGGTTTGATCAGTATTTCGTTTTTCATCGTGATCCTGGTGTTGGGGTTAGCCTACGCCTGGAAGAAAGGAGCGCTGGAATGGAAGTGAAGATCAAGTCCATGAAGCAGGAGGATTTCAACGATAACGAGTATCTTGAAAAACTTCTCCGGGAGTCCGGGACGAATGTCGTGGTCGGGTGCCTGGATGACGTGATTAACTGGGGAAGGGCGAACTCGCTGTGGCCACTGACGTTTGCCACGAGTTGTTGCGGGATCGAGTTCATGGCCGTCGGCGCCGCGCGGTACGATTTTGCCCGCTTTGGCTTCGAGGTGACTCGCGCCAGTCCCCGTCAGGCTGATTTTATCATGGTGGCAGGGACGATCGTCCACAAGATGGCTCCCGTGCTCAAGCGTCTCTACGACCAGATGGCCGAGCCGAAGTACGTGATAGCGATGGGGGCGTGCGCCATTTCCGGCGGCCCGTTCAAGGATTCGTATCACGTGCTGAAGGGGGTGGACACGATTATTCCCGTGGATGTTTACGTGCCGGGATGCCCCCCGCGTCCGGAGGCCTTGCTGTACGGGCTGATGCAGTTGCAACGCAAGGTGAAGGTGGAGAATTTCCTGGGGGGTAAGAATAAAAAGGAGAAGAAATCCCAACGTTCAAATGATTGAGATAATGATGATGTTAAAGGATAAGATTGTCGCCCGGATGCCGGAGGTACGGGTGGAGGAGGGCGCGTCCCTGCTGACGCTGGTGACGCCGCCCGAACAGTACCGCGCGCTGGCGCTTTTCCTGCGCGATGACGAGGAGGCGCGGTTCGATTTCATGGTGTGCATGACCGGGATGGATTGGGGGGATTCGCTGGGCGTCGTGTTGTTGCTGGAGTCTACCGCGCTGGGGCATCGCGTGTACGTGCAGACGGGGACTCCCGAACGGGATGAGCCGCTGCTGCCCACCGTCTCCGATCTGTGGGAGACGGCTAACCTGAACGAGCGAGAGGTGTATGACTTTTTTGGTATCCGCTTCGCCGGACATCCCGATACGCGCCGATTGTTCCTGCGGAACGATTGGGTGGGGCACCCGCTGCGGAAGGATTATAACGCCGACGGGCTGGTGAATCCCGTGCGCCTGGAGAGCGACGAGACGCCGGACGATACGCGCTCTTTCCTGTCGGGTGGCGGCGAGGAGACTCGCTCGCTTTTCGATGACGAGGAGTACGTGGTGAATATCGGGCCGCAACACCCGGCCACGCATGGCGTGCTGCGCTTCCGGGTGGCGCTGGAGGGGGAGATCGTGAAAAAGGTTGACGTCCATTGCGGTTATATCCACCGGGGTATCGAGAAGATGTGCGAGAGTCTTACCTACCCGCAGATGCTTCCGCTGGCCGACCGGCTGGATTACCTGGCGGCTCACCAGCACCGGCACGCGCTGTGCCTGTGCGTGGAGGAGGCGTTGCAGGTGGAGGTGCCGGAGCGGGCGATGTATATCCGCACGATCATGGACGAGCTGAACCGCTTGTCGTCGCACCTGCTGTTTTGGTCGACGCTCTGCATGGATCTCGGCGCGCTGACGGCGTTTTTCTACGGCTTCCGGGACAGGGAAAAGGTGCTGGATATCATGGAGGAGACTACCGGCGGACGGTTGATACAACATTATAACGTGATCGGGGGCGTGACGGCCGACATTCATCCCAACTTCACGCGCCGGATCAAGGAGTTTATCAAATACCTGCCCCCGATGCTGAAGGAGTATAACGAGGTGTTCACGGGCAACGTGATCGCGCAACAACGGATGATGGGCGTGGGCGTGTTGTCGCAGGAGGATGCGATTTCCTACGGGGTGACCGGGCCGTCGGGACGGGCTTCCGGGTGGGCGTGCGACGTCCGCAAACGGAGACCTTACGGGGTGTATGATAAGGTGGATTTCAAGGAGATTGTCCACGCGGAGGGGGATTCGTTCCATCGTTATCTGGTGCGCGTGGAGGAGATCGTGGAGTCGCTCCATATCCTCGAACAACTTGTTGATAATATCCCGCCGGGAGAGTTTGCCGTGAAAACCAAGCCGGTGATCAAGTTGCCGGAGGGCAGGTATTTTAAAAGCGTGGAGGGAAGCCGGGGCGAGTTTGGCGTCTATATCGAGAGCCGGGGCGAGAAAACGCCTTACCGCCTGAAGTTCCGCTCCACCAGCTTCCCGCTGGTGTCCGTGGTGCCGCTCCTGGCTCGCGGGAGCAAGATCGCCGACCTGATCGCGATCGGGGGAACGCTGGATTATATCGTGCCGGATGTCGACCGGTAGAGCATAGAAACGCATAAAATAGTTCAAAGGATGTTTGATTTTTCAGTTATAACACAGTGGATTGACCAACTCCTGCGGGGGGTGATGCCCGACGCGGCGGCTACCGTGGTGGAGTGCGTTATCATCGGTTTATGCCTGCTGCTGGGGTATTCGGTCATCGCCCTGGCGTTGATTTACGTGGAGCGTAAGGTGTGCGCGTGGTTCCAGTGCAGGCTGGGGCCTAACCGCGTGGGGCCTTTCGGGGTGTTGCAGAGCGTCGCGGATATGATCAAGATGCTGATCAAGGAGATTATCGAGATCAAGCACGTGGACAAGTTCCTGTTCGGGCTGGCTCCTTACATCGTGATCGTCGCTTCCGTGGCGGCTTTCGCGTGCCTGCCGTTCGCCAAGGGGTTGCAGGTGCTTGATTTTAATGTTGGGATATTTTTCCTGATCGCCGTTTCGTCGATCGGGATCGTGGGCATCCTGCTCGCGGGGTGGGCGAGTAACAACAAGTATTCGCTGATCGGCGCCATGCGCAGCGGCGCACAGATGATCAGTTATGAACTCTCCATCGGCCTCTCCATCCTGACGATGGTGGTGCTCTCCGGCACGTTGCAAATCTCCGAACTTGTCGAGGGACAGGCCGACGGGTGGCTGCTGTTCAAGGGGCACGTCCCGGCGCTGATCGCTTTCGTGATCTACCTCGTGGCGGGGACGGCGGAGACCAACCGCGGGCCGTTTGACCTGCCGGAGGCCGATTCCGAGTTGACGGCCGGCTATCACACGGAGTACTCCGGGATGCACTTCGGCTTCTTTTACCTGGCCGAGTACCTGAACCTGTTTATCGTTGCCGGCGTGGCCACTACCCTCTTTTTGGGTGGGTGGATGCCGCTGCACGTTCCCGGTTGGGAGGGCTTCAACCAGGTGATGGATTACATTCCCTCGATCTTCTGGTTTTTCGGGAAGGTGGGGGTGATGATCTTCGTGATCATGTGGTTTAAGTGGACGTTCCCCCGCTTGCGCATCGACCAACTGTTGCGGCTGGAGTGGAAATACCTGCTCCCGATCAACCTGTTGAACCTGCTGCTGATGGTGATCGTGGTTGTATATGAATTGCACTTTTAATAAGAGGACATGAATAAAGTAATTAGATATCTCGTCAATTTCGCGCGGGGCTTGCGTTCCCTGCTCGTTGGCATGCGCGCCACGCTCCGGGTTTTCTTCCGCAAGAAGACAACGGAGTGTTACCCCGAAAACCGGAAAACGCTGACCATGTTCGACCGCTTCCGCGGGGAGTTGGTGATGCTGCATGACGATCAGAATCATCACAAGTGCACCGCGTGCGGGATCTGCGAAATGAATTGCCCGAACAGCACCATCCGCATCACGAGCGAAATGGTAACCGACGAGGCGGGGAAAAAGAAAAAAGTGCTGACGGAGTACCGGTACGATCACGGGAGTTGCCTCTTCTGCCAACTGTGCGTGAGGACGTGCGCGCAACAGGCGTTGGGTTTCCTCCCCACGTTCGAGCACGCCGTGTTTACCCGCGGCAAGTTGATCCACAAGTTAAACCGCGAGGGGTCGAGTTTAGCCCCGAAGCCCGTCGCCGCGGAAAGTCCTACTGCATAAATTACGCCTTATGAATATATCAACACAAGAAACGGTCTTTTTCCTGCTGGCAGCGGTGATTGTCCTCTTCTCAATCATGACCGTTACCACCAAGCGGATCCTGCGATCGGCGACTTACCTGTTGTTCGTGCTGTTCGCCACGGCCGGGATCTATTTCCAACTCGACTACTCGTTCCTGGGCGCCGTGCAGCTCACCATCTATGCCGGGGGGATTATCATCCTCTACGTGTTCTCGATCCTGCTCACGAACCAGCAGGCGGACGAGAAGTTGGAAAAACTCAAGAACAGCAAGGTCGTGGCCGGCGCGATCACGGCAATCGCCGGGGCGGCGCTCTCCCTCTTTATACTCCTCACCCACTCGTTTGGCCCATCCCGGCTCGCAAGCGGTGAGATACCGGTAAAAGCGGTGGGAACAGCCCTGATGGGAACGGGAAAATACCAGTACCTGCTCCCCTTCGAGGTCATCAGCATCCTGTTGCTGGCCTGCATCATCGGGGGAATCATGATTGCTCGGAAACGGTAAATATCAAAACAATGGAGGAATTACACTTGGAATACTACCTGGTAGTGAGCATCATCATGTTCTTCGCCGGGATTTACGGGTTCATCACCCGCCGGAACCTGCTGGCAATATTGATCTCGATCGAACTCATCTTGAACTCGGTAGACATCAACTTCGCGCTGTTCAACCGCTTTCTTTTCCCCGGTCAGCTGGAAGGCTTCTTCTTCACCCTGTTCGCCATCGGGGTCTCCGCCTGCGAGACGGCCGTGGCCATCGCGATCATCATCAACATCTACCGCAACATCCGGAACATACAGGTGAAGAACCTTGAACAATTAAAAGATTGATAACGAAAAATCATCGATAACATGGAATATACACTCATCGTCGTACTCCTGCCCTTCCTTTCGTTCCTTTTCCTCGGCTTAGCGGGAAAGAGGCTAAAGCCGCGCGTGGCGGGATACACCGGGACTATCGTGTTGGCGATCTCGGCCTGCCTCTCCTACATCACGGCGTGGCGTTACTTCACGACGGCAAAGGTCAACGGGATCTTCCAGCCATTGACCGCGAACATCAGGTGGCTGAACTTCACGGAAGATTTACACATCGACCTGGGCATCCTGATCGACCCGATCGCCGTGATGATGCTGGTTGTCATCACCACCGTCTCGTTGATGGTACACGTCTACAGCGTCGGTTACATGCACGGGGAGCGGGGATTCCAGCGTTACTACGCGTTCCTCTCCCTCTTCACCTTTTCCATGTTGGGACTGGTGGTAGCCACCAACATCTTCCAGATGTACATCTTCTGGGAGCTGGTGGGAGTATCCTCCTACCTGCTCATCGGCTTCTACTACACCAAGCCGGAAGCGGTAGCCGCCTCCAAGAAAGCCTTCATCGTCACCCGTTTTGCCGACCTCGGCTTCCTGGTGGGGATACTGCTCCTCTCGTTCTACACGGGAACGTTCAGCTTCGACCTCCTGACCTCCGGCGACGCCTCACTATTCGCCCAGGCGGAAGGGGTCTCCTTCATGGGATGCTCCGTCATCACCTGGGCGTTGGCGTTGATCTTCATGGGAGGCGCCGGTAAATCGGCCATGTTCCCGTTGCACGTCTGGCTGCCGGACGCGATGGAAGGCCCGACGCCGGTCTCCGCCCTGATCCACGCGGCGACGATGGTCGTTGCCGGTGTCTACCTGGTGGCGCGCCTCTTCCCGGTTTACTACCTGGAAGCCCCCGACGTGCTGGTACTCATCGCCATCGTGGGAGCCGTCACGTCGCTTTACGCCGCCGTCGTGGCGTGCGTGCAGACGGACATCAAGCGGGTACTCGCCTTCTCCACCATCTCGCAGATCGGCTTCATGATGGTCGGCCTGGGCGTCTCCGGCCTGGAGGGGCACGAGGGACTTGGATACATGGCCTCCATGTTCCACCTCTTCACCCATGCCATGTTCAAAGCGTTGCTATTCCTGGGCGCCGGCGCCATCATCCACGCCGTCCACAGCAACGAGATGGATCACATGGGAGGACTGCGGAAATACCTGCCGGTGACGCATCTCACCTTCCTGATCGCCTGCCTCGCCATCGCGGGCATCCCTCCCTTCTCCGGATTTTTCAGCAAAGACGAAATACTGGCCGCCACATTTCACTTCAGCCCCCTGCTGGGCGGGGTGATGAGCCTCACGGCCGGCTTGACGGCCTTCTACATGTTCCGCCTCTACTACCGGATTTTCTG
>JAIRXZ010000168.1 GCA_031267995.1 Odoribacteraceae bacterium
GCGGATGGGGTGGCCGGCGGTGGTTTGGAAGGTGATGTTGGCGCCGCGTGATTTGCCGATCCAGTTGCGTTGTATTTCTTTGAGTGATTCTGACCATTGGAGTTGGTCGAGTCCGTCGAGGAGGCGGGGGGCGTAGGCGGATACGCGGAGTGACCATTGGCGCATCTGGCGACGGGTGACGGGGTGGCCGCCGCGGACGGAGAGGCCGTCTTTTACTTCGTCGTTGGCGAGTACGGTGCCGAGGCGCGGGCACCAGTTGACGAGGGTGTTGGAGAGGTAGGCGAGGCGGTAGTTCATGAGTGTTTCGCGGCGTTGGGTTTCGGTTTGGTCGCGCCACTGGCGGGGGGTGAGGTGGAGGTCGGCGGTGGCGGCGGCTCGGAGGCCTTCGGTGCCGCGGGTGTCGAGGTGGGCGATGAGGTCTTGGATGGGGCGGGCGCGGCGGGTGTCGAGGCAGTAGTAGCTGTTGAAGAGGCGGGTGAATGTCCATTGCGTCCATTTGTAGTAGGCGGGGTCGCAGGTGCGGATTTCTCGTTGCCAGTCGTAGGAGAAGCCGAGTTTGTCCATTTGCCGTCGGTAGCGGTTGATGTTTTGTTCGGTGGTGATGGCGGGGTGCTGGCCGGTGCGGATGGCGTATTGTTCGGCGGGTAGGCCGTAGGCGTCGTAGCCCATGGGGTGTAGGACGTTGTATCCCTTGAGGCGTTTGTAGCGGGCGTATATGTCGGAGGCGATGTAGCCGAGTGGGTGGCCGACGTGGAGGCCGGCGCCGGAGGGGTAGGGGAACATGTCGAGGACGTAGTATTTGGGTTTTTGGCGGTCGATTTCAACGCGGTATGTTTGGTTTTGTGCCCAGTAGCGTTGCCATTTTTGTTCTATTTTTTTGAAGTTGTATTCCATGTGTTTTTTGTTTTTTTATGTCGCGGTGCAAATGTAGGGGTTTTCGGGGGGTTAGTCGCGTCGGGGTGGTTTTGTTTTGAGGTGTCGGCGCGCCTGGCAGGTGATGTGGTCGAGTTCGCTGGAGAGGCGGGCGAAGGGGATGGTGAAGAGGGCGGCGATGGCGAGGATGGTGGTGCGGGTGATGGCGTCGAGCCAGGGGTTTTCGAGGCGGGGGAGTATGTAGTTGAGGCCGAAGAGGGCGAGGAGGAGGAGGAGGCAGCGGGCGGTTTGGCGGGTGTAGGGGTTTGCTTTTAGTCGCTTGAAGACGAGCCATTGCTGGAGGGCGTAGGTGATGACGGTGGCGAGGAGGGTGGCGAGGGCGGCGCCGGTGATGCCGAGGGGGGGGATGAGGAGGTAGTTGGCGAGGAGGGTGATGGCGACGGTGATGAAGGTGAAGGCGAGCGCCCAGCGGTAGTGACGGGAGAAGGAGAGGAGGGTGTAGCCGAAGCCGAGGAAGAGGACGATGACGCGGGAGAGGGCGACGAGGAGGACTACCCATTTGCCGTGGCGGAAGGTGTCGCCGCGGGGGATGATGGCGTAGATGTTGTCGATGTTTGCCCAGAGGAGGAGGAGGACGAGGCCGCCGATGATGAGCTGGTGGAGGGATACTTTTTTGTATAGTTCGTTGGCTTTGGCGAAGTTTTTGGCCTGGAGGGCGTCGGCGGCGACGGGGGTGGAGATGGCGGTGATGGAGCGGGAGGGTATTTCGATGATGGCGGCCATGTAGAAGGCGATGGAGTAGATGCCGCCGGCGGCGAGGCCTTGCATGCCGCTGATCATGAAGATGTCGAGACGGGCGGCGATGCCTCCACCGATGACGCCGAGCATGAGGTAGGCGGTGTAGCGGAGGTATTCGCGGCGGGTGTCGGCGGTGATGGCTTGGCGTTCGGGGCGCCAGGAGAGGGCGCCGAGGCGGGTGATGTACCAGAAGTTGACGAGCATGGCGATGCCGTGGACGAGGACGTAGGCGATGACGAAGCCTTCGAGGTTGATGACGCGGGTGCCGTAGAGGATGTAGACGCCGGCGACGAGGACGCGGATGAGGATTTCGCGGACGAAGCGGGGGATGACGATGCGCATGAGGAGGTTGGCGTATATCTCGAAGACGGCGATGTAGGTGAGGAAGAACATGAGGGGGATGATCCAGTCGACGTACCCGACGAAGAGGGCGGAGCGTTCCTGGAAGTAGGCGGCGATGGGGCCGCGGAAGAGGAGGTAGAGGGGGATGGCGACGAGGGTGCCGACGAGGGGGATGACCATGAGGTAGAAGAAGAAGCCGCCGCGACGGGCGCCCATGGCCTTGAAGCGGGGAAAGAAGCGGACGGCGGAGTTGGTGATGCCGAGCTGGGCGAGGTAGGAGAGGAGGGTGGCCGCCTCGAGGAGGACGCGCGCGAGGCCGATTTCTTCTTCCGTGAGCCACCGCGTGGCGATGAGCATGGTGGTGATGAATCCCAGGAAGCTGCCGGCGTAGGTGACGATGGTGCCCTTGATGCTTTGACGAATTATTATTCCCATATGTCGTTTTCCGGGTCAAAAGTAGAATTATTTTTTTATTTTTGCCGTCCAATAGGATGTTAACAGGGAAATTATGAGAAAAATGGAGATAAAAAGGGGGTACCCCTACTTGGCGGCGGCGGCGTTGTTCGTCGTTTTGGCGTTTGCTTATTTTCCGTCGCTGTTCGAGGGGAAGGTGGTGCAGCAGTCGGATGTTTCTTCGTGGCGGGCGGCCGCTAACGAGACGATCCGGTTCCGGGAGGAGACGGGCGAGGAGCCGCTGTGGACTAATTCGATGTTCAGCGGGATGCCTACCACGATGATTAGCACGCGGTACGGGGGGAATTTGCTGGAGCCGGTGTATAATTTCCTTTTCGTGGGGCCGCAACCGGCAAGTTACCTGATTCTCGCTTTCGCGAGTTTTTTTATGCTGATGCTGGCGTTTGGCGCGGGGGTGAAGGTGGCGGCGGCGGGGGCGCTGGCGTTTGGCTTTTGCGCTTATAATTTCCAGATTATCACGGTGGGGCATAATTCAAAGATGGCGGCGATAGCGCTGATGCCCCTGGTGCTGGCGGCGATGGTGCACGCGTTGCGGCGCGACCGGTGGGTGGGGGCGGCGCTGTTTGGCATCGCGCTGTCGTTCGAGATTTTGGCCAATCACCCGCAGATTACTTATTATCTCGCTTTCATGGCGCTCTTTTACGGGGCGGCGGAGGGGTGGCGGGCGTTCCGCGGGAGGGTGATGCCGGCGTATTGCAAGACGGTGAGGCTGCTGGTGGTGGCGACGGCGCTGGCGGTGGGGACGAATGTTAATCACCTGTGGCCTACGTGGGAGTATAGCAAGCAGACGATGCGCGGGGGGTCGGAGCTGGACGGCAGCGCGGGGCTGGATAAGGAGTACGCGACGTCCTGGAGCTACGGGGTGGACGAGACGATGAATTTGCTGATTCCCAATTTCAGGGGGGGCGCGTCGAAGCCTTTCGACACGGATTCGCGTACTTACCAGGCGCTGGCGCAGGCCGCCGGCAGCAATGCTAACGTGCAACGGGTTTACCAGAGCCTGCGGGTTTACTGGGGGGATCAGTCGTTCACGGCCGGCCCCATGTACATGGGGGCTGTTTCGGTGTTTCTTTTTTTGGTGGGGCTGGTGTTGACGCGGGGTTCCACGCGGTGGTGGATCGCGGGGGTGTCGCTGCTGGCGCTGCTGCTGGGGTGGGGGCGACATTTGGCGTTTTTGTCCGACGTTTTTCACGATTACGTGCCGCTGTATAACAAGTTCCGCGTGCCTTCCATGATTTTGGTGATTTTGCAGGTGACGATCCCGCTGCTGGGTTTTCTCGCGTTGAGCGCTATCGTCAAACGGGAGTTCCCGCGGGCGGCGATGATGCGGGCGCTGAAGATTGGTGG
>JAIRXZ010000005.1 GCA_031267995.1 Odoribacteraceae bacterium
TCAAGAAAGATGCCTACGCCACGCTGCGCGAACTCCTGAAACGGCTCGTCTGCCTGCTACCACTGGCTTGTTAATACCCCCGGCGCCCGCCTAACCGGTATTTTGATCCGCGACCCTCCCTTTAGTTACCGGCACTCCCCATCTCTATATCTCCCGAATCCTGCCGGCCCGCCGGCGTGAGCCTTTCGGCCTCCGGACAAGCCGGAACCAAACGGCTTGAAAAGCCGGATTTTCATAACCGCCGGTCAACGACCGGCGGGAAACGGACTCTCATACTTCTGCCTGAAAGGCAGGACATTTATCCTGCCTTTCAGGCAGAAGACGGGGCGGCGATAACTACCGCGGGCTACGCTTCGCTTACCCACGGTTATGAAAATTCAGCCCTTCGGGCTGTTCCGCGGCGATAACTTTTGCCAAACATTACACGAATTTTACTTATAAGGTACTAATCGTGTACACTACAATTTTACAAAACAGGTGTGCTGTTGGCTGAATACTGACGAAGTCAATGAAATGGGAATTGTGGCCGGGCATGATCTCCGCGCTTCCGCAAAAATTTATACTTTTGGGCCTGATAGAGTCCCGACACCCATGCTTTAAACTTGAAAAAATAACATGATGAAAACAATCTTTCAATTGTCCATCTTGCTGCTCGCGTTAACCATACCTCGCGGGCTACATGGCCAACATCTTGATTCCTTGCCCGTGGCAGAGCGAGATTCCTTCCTGCTCAAGGTGGCGAAAGAGACGGTGATGAAATACGGCCCGGACTATTACCGGGATCACCAGCCGCCAACGATTACAAAAACAAGTATGTCTACTTTAAATAGTAGTTATGGCCAAGAGCACGGTGGTCGCCTTTTTTATGTAGTGAAGTATCCTGCTGATGAGGCACGGGAGATCTGTCCATTTGCAGCATCCGTTCTTGTATGGGCAGACACGGGCAAGGCATTTAACGTCCATTTCGGGTGCGGGTTTGGCTATGGACATTTAGAAGAAATCGAGCGAGAAGGAAGAATACTCGACCCCGTCCCCTACCAGAAAGACCTCTCCAAGCACTATTGGGACAGCCTGAGACGAGTCAATCCGTGGCCCAAGCAATAAAATCAAAAATGATGAAAACAATATTTCAACTATCTGTTTTGTTACTCGCGTTAACCATGCCTCGCGGGCTACATGGACAACATCTTGATTCTTTGCCCGTGGCAGAGCGAGATTCCCTCCTGCTCAAGGTAGCGAAAGAGACGGTGATGAAATACGGCCCGGACTATTACCGGGATCACCAGCCACCAACGATTACAAAAACAAGTGTGCCCGCGATAGAGAGCAGTTATGGTAAAGAACATGCCGGCCGCCTTTTTTATGTGGTAATATACCCGGCTGACGAGACACAAGAGATATGCGAGTTTGCAGCATCCGTCTTTATATGGGCAGACACGGGCAAGGCATTTAACGTCCTGTTCGGGTGCGGGTTTGGCTATGGGCATTTAGAGGAAAACGAACGAGAAGGGAGAATTCTCGACCCCGTCCCCTACCAGAAAGACCTCTCCAGGCACTACCGCGACAGCGTGAGACGCGCCAACCCGTGGCCCAAGCAATAAAACACTGACACCCACGCCACGCTCTAATTTTACAAAACAAGTGTGCTGAAAGAGCTGGGGTTCCATTGTTCAAGTTAAACACGCGATGGTTCAAGTTAAACACGCGGCGGTTCGGGGCAAACACACGATTTTTCAAATTAAACACGCGATTGTTTAATCCAAAAAATTCATCGATTGGCCGCTGGGCATGATCTCCACGCGATTCACGGCACGCTTCCCTGCACTCGCCGGAAGCCCCCCGCGGCTTGTAGAACGTTTCCGCATCGATGCGGAATCTTCCCGCGGCTTGCAGGACGTTTCCGCATCGATGCGGAATCTCCCCGCAGGCTGCAGGACGTTTCCGCAACGATGCGGAATCTTCCCGCTGCGTGCAGGACGTTTCCGCATCGAGGCGGAATCTTCCCGCTGCTTGCAGGACGTTTCCGCATCGATGCGGAATCTCCCCGCGGGCTGCAGGGCGTTTCCGCATCGTTGCGGAAAAGCCCCCGCGGCTCGCGCGGGCTTTCCAAGGGTTGTCGGGGTTGTACACGCGATTGTTTCATTCAAAAAATTCATCGATTGGCGGGGGCCAAAAGTTCATCGGTCAATACTCGTCCCAGCTTTTGATGGCGATGTCGGCGGGTTCCACCTTACAGATGGCGTAGATGAAAGCGCTGGCCAGGCGGGCGTTGGTGATCAGCGGGATGTTATAATCGACGGCGGCGCGGCGGATTTTGTAGCCGTTGTCCAGCTCGCGTTTGGTGTGATCCTTGGGGATATTGATGACGAGATCAATCCTCCTCTCGCGGAGATACTGCATGACATTGGGATCGCGGACTTCATCCGGCCAGTAGAGGGTATCGACGCGGAGGCCGTTCTCCTCGAGGAACTTGGAGGTGCCGCCGGTAGCGTAGATGGTATACCCCTTGTCGAGGAGCATGCGGGTAGAGTTGAGAAGTTCCACCTTGGAGCGGGCGGGGCCGGAGGAGATGAGGATGGTGCGTTCGGGGATGCGGTGGCCGACGGAGAGCATGCTCTTGAGTATCGCCTCGTAGTAAGTTTCGCCGATGCACCCGACCTCGCCGGTAGAGGCCATGTCGACGCCCAGGACGGGGTCGGCCTTGAGGAGGCGGGCGAAGGAGAATTGGGAAGCCTTGACCCCCACGTAGTCGAGGTCGAAGACGGAGCGGTTGAGGGGTTCCACCTCCTGCCCCAGCATGACGCGCGTGGCCATGTCGACGAAGTTATATTTCAAAACCTTCGACACGAAGGGGAAGCTGCGGGAGGCGCGGAGGTTACACTCGATCACCTTGATGTCATTGTCCTTGGCGAGGAACTGCATGTTGAAGGGGCCGGAGATGTCGAGTTCGCGGGCGATGGCGCGGGCGATGCGTTTGATGCGGCGGATGGTCTCCACGTACAGTTTTTGGGCGGGGAAGACGATGGTGGCGTCGCCGGAGTGGACGCCGGCAAACTCGACGTGTTCGCTGATGGCGTAGGCCTTGATCTCCCCCGATTGGGCGACGGCGTCGATCTCCACCTCCTTGGCCTGTTCGATAAACTCGGAGACGACGACGGGGTGCTCCTTCGATACCTCGGCGGCCAGTTGCAGGAAGTGGCGCAGCTCCTCTTTGTTGGAGACCACGTTCATGGCGGCGCCGGAGAGGACGTAGGAGGGGCGGATGAGGGCGGGGAAACCGACGCGGTCGACGAAGGCGTAGAGATCGTCGATGGAGGAGAGTTCGCTCCACCGCGGCTGGTCGATGCCGAGGTTGTCGCACATCGAGGAGAACTTCTGCCGGTCTTCGGCGCGGTCGATCGATTCGGGAGAGGTGCCGAGGATGGGAACGCGGCTGGCGTGGAGGCGCATGGCGAGGTTGTTGGGAATTTGCCCGCCGGTGGAGACGATGACGCCGCGCGGTTTTTCCAGTTCGACGATGTCCATGACCCGTTCAAAGGACAACTCGTCGAAATAGAGGCGATCGCAGGTATCGTAATCGGTGCTCACGGTTTCGGGGTTGTAATTAATCATCACGGAGCGCAACCCGGCGGCGCGTATGGTATTGAGGGCGCTGACGCCGCACCAGTCGAACTCCACGCTGGAGCCGATGCGGTACGCCCCGGAGCCGAGGACGATGACGGAGCGGTTGTCGCGTTCGTAGGGGATATCGTGTTCGTCGCCGTTATAGGTGACGTAGAGATAATTTGTCATGGCGGGATACTCGCCGGCGAGGGTATCGATTTGCTTGACGCGGGGAAGGATGCCGAGGGCGACGCGGTGCGCGCGGACGCGCAGCATTTTTTCGTGCTGTGAGAGGGGGCTGCCCTTGATCACCAGGCGAGCAATCTGGAAGTCGGAAAACCCGTAGCGCTTGGCCTGGAGGAGCAGGTCGGGCGCCAGCGTTTGCAGGTCGGGCGCGGCGGCGAGTTCGTTTTTGAGGAGGTGGATATTCTCGAGGCGTTGGAGAAACCAGCGGTCGATCTTCGTCATGTCGTGGACGCGTTCGACGGTATACCCCTTGTCGAAAGCCTCGGCGATGGCGAACAGGCGGGCATCCGTGGGGTTCAGAAGCTCCTCGTCGATGTCGCGCGTTTTGGGCTGGTTGGCCACGAAGCCGTGCATCCCCTGGCCGATCATCCGCACCCCTTTTTGGATGGCCTCCTCGAAGGTGCGACCGATGGCCATGATCTCGCCAACGCTTTTCATGGACGATCCGATGAGCTTGGAGACCCCCTCGAACTTGTTCAAATCCCAGCGGGGAATCTTGCAAACGACGTAGTCCAGCGCCGGTTCAAAGCAAGCGGTGGTGACGCGGGTGACGGAATTTTTGATTTCATGCAGCCCGTATCCCAGTCCAAGTTTGGCGGCGACGAACGCCAGCGGGTACCCGGTAGCCTTGGACGCCAGGGCGCTGGAGCGGGAGAGGCGGGCATTGACCTCGATCACGCGATAATCCTCCGAGGCGGGGTCGAGGGCATACTGCACGTTACACTCGCCGACGATGCCCACGTGGCGGATGATGCGGATGGCGATGGCGCGCAGCTTGTGATACTCGCTGTTGCTGAGCGTCTGCGATGGCGCCACGACGATGCTCTCGCCCGTGTGGATGCCGAGGGGATCGACGTTTTCCATGTTGCACACGGTAATGCAGTTGTCGTGGCGGTCGCGGACAACCTCGTACTCCACCTCCTTCCACCCCTTCAGGGACTCCTCCACGAGCACTTGCGGCGAGTAGGAGAAGGCGCTGGCGGCCAGCGTCCGCAGTTCGTCCATCGAGGAACAGAAGCCCGACCCGAGGCCGCCCAGCGTGAAGGCCGCGCGGATGATGACGGGGAAACCGAGGCGCTCCGCCGCCAGCAAGGACTCCTCGATGGAGTTGGCGGCGATGCTGCGGGGGGTTTTGACGTCGATTTCGGCCAGTTTGGAGGCGAAAATCTCGCGGTCTTCCGTGTCGATAATCGCCTGCACGGGGGTTCCCAGCACGCTCACGCCGTATCGTTCCAGCACCCCCGCGCGGTAGAGGGCGACGCCGCAGTTGAGCGCCGTCTGGCCGCCGAAGGAGAGGAGGATGCCGTCGGGACGCTCCTTTTCGATCACCTTTTCGACAAACTCCGGCGTCACCGGGAGGTAGTAGATCTTGTCGGCGACCCCCTCCGACGTCTGCACCGTGGCGATATTCGGGTTGATCAACACGCTATAAATTCCCTCCTCGCGCAAGGCCTTGAGGGCTTGCGATCCGGAGTAGTCAAACTCACCGGCTTCCCCGATTTTCAGGGCGCCCGATCCGAGTAATAGTATCTTCTTCATGGGTTATTTTTTTGACGCGCGGGCGGCTGCCATCGCGGCGATAAAGTCGTCGAATAAAAACTCCGTGTCCACGGGGCCGCTGGAGGCCTCCGGGTGAAACTGCGCGGAGAAGAAGGGTTTCCACTTGTGGCGAATCCCCTCGTTGGTGCCATCGTTCACGTTGACAAAGAGCGGCTCCCAGTCGTCGGGGAGGGTGCGCTCGTCGATGGCGAAGCCGTGGTTTTGCGAGGTGATGTAGCAGCGATTGCCACCGGGACGCGTCACCGGCTGGTTGTGGCTGCGGTGTCCGTACTTCAGTTTATAGGTATCGGCGCCGGCGGCGCGCGCCATCAGCTGGTTTCCCAGGCAGATGCCCATCATGGGGGTGTCGCGCTCCAGCATCGTTCGCGCGTGGCGGATGGTGACGTCGCACATGGCCGGGTCGCCGGGGCCGTTGGAGAGGAAGATGCCGTCGCACTCCTCGTTGGTGAAATCGTAGTCCCAGGGGACGCGCTTGACGCGCACGTCGCGACCGAGGAGGCAGCGTAGGATGTTGTTCTTCAACCCGCAGTCGACGAGGATCACCCGGTAGCTGCCCGACCCGTACTCGACCACGCGGGGGGTGGAGACGCGGGCGACGATGTTCTCCGCGTTGGGGTCGTAGAAGGGGACATCCTCGCCGCGGAAGACGACCTTTCCTTTCATCGCCCCCCGTTCCCTCAGCCGTCGCGTCAACGCTCGCGTGTCGATCCCGAAAAGCCCCGGCACCCCCTCCTGTCGCAGCCAGTCGCCGAGGCAGCGGCTTGAATTCCAGTGGCTGTAGCGGAAGGAGTAGTCGGAGATGATCAGCGCCGCGCAGTGTATCCGCTCGGACTCGAAGAAGCGGGAGATGCCGTCTCGCTGCTCGTCGTCGGGCACCCCGTAGTTCCCGATCATCGGGTAGGTGGGCACCAGGATCTGCCCCTCGTAGGAGGGATCCGTGAGGCTTTCCGGGTAACCGGTCATTGCCGTGTAAAAAACGACTTCCCCCGCCACCGATCGTTCGTGGCCGAAGGAAGTCCCCTCGAAAGTAGTCCCGTCCTCCAGGATGAGGCAGGCCTTGGTCAATTTTTGCATATTTATTCGACTAAAACGGTACGTTTGCCTAATTTCCCTGCAAAATTAGGGATAATTATTCGATTCGCAAAACCCGGCACGCGGCAGGCGGGGGAAGAGACGGGGGGCGCAACGTTTTTCCCCGCCGAACGCGCGAGGGGGGACGGGGTCTCTCCGCCACGCCCGCGACGGCGAGATTTTCGCGCGCCTGCCGACGAGGGGGGTCAAATTCGCTCGCGAGGAGCGACGCCCGTCTCGCGACGAGGGTGGGTTGTTTCGAGACAAGACCCGATTCCTTCGCGACAAGAGTGGATTCTTTTCAAGCCTGTCGAGTTGTCGCGAGACAATCCGCGATTGTTTCGATACTTCGCGGGTACGCTCGCGACGAGCGTGGGGCGACTCGCGACAATCGTGAATTGTCTCGCGACAAGCCGCGGTCGTCTCGAAGGTGTCGGAATATCGTGAAGGGAATCTCCCCTTCCCGGAAGGGTATTTCGGATTTTCTCGAAAGAATCGGGTCTTGTCTCGAAGGAACGAGCTCTCCTCGCGAAACGACGAGGTCTCCTCGCGAAACGACGGGGTCTCCTCGCGAAGGAATCGCGTCTTCTCGCGAAGGAACCGGGTCTCCTTGGTAGGAAACCTCCTCTCCTTTCCAGGGTACCAGGTCTCCTCGCGAGGGAATCGCCCCTCTTTCCCGGAAAACGGGGCATAAACGCGACCGGTGGCAAGAGCGATTCCTGCCACCGGTTATTTTCGTCTCGCGCCTCCTCCTCGCGCGCGGATATTAATAGGTAAAAGTTCCGAACTCGGAGACGATCTTCAGCTCGTTCTGCTCGGCGCGTTGGCAATGGCCCACCACCCGCGCCTCCACGTTAAACTCCGACGCGATCATGATAATCTCGTCGGCAAAAACGGGATCCGCGTACACCTCCATGCGGTGTCCCATGTTAAACACCTTGTACATCTCCCTCCAGGGTGTCCCGGAATGCTCCTGGATCAGCTTGAAAAGCGGCGGCGCCGGAAACAGGTTATCCTTGCACACGCGCATCTTGTCGACGAAATTCATCACCTTCGTCTGCGCGCCGCCGGAGCAGTGGACGATGCCGTGAATCTTGTCGTGGAGGCACTCCAGCACCCGCTTGATGACCGGGAAATAGGTGCGCGTGGGCGACAACATCAGCTTCCCGACGTCCAGCCCCAGCTCCTCGACGCGATCCGTGAGCGAGCACCCCCCCGCGTAAACGAGGTCGGCCGGCATCCCCGGATCGTAGCTCTCCGGGTACTTCTTGGCGAGATAGTTGGAAAAAACGTCGTGCCGCGCCGAGGTGAGGCCATTGGCGCCGATGCCGCCGTTGTACTCCTTTTCGTAGGTGGCCTGCCCGTGCGAGGCGAACCCCACGATCGCGTCGCCGGGGCGGATGCGGTGGTTCGAGATCACCTCCGTCCGCTTCATCTGGCAGACGACGGTGGAGTCGACAATAATCGTCCGCACGAGATCCCCGACGTCCGCCGTCTCCCCCCCGGTCGAGTGGATGTTCATCCCCATCTCCCGGTATGCCTCCAGCAGCTCCTCCGTGCCGTTGATGATGGCGGAGACCACCTCTCCGGGGATCAGCCGCTTGTTTCTCCCGATCGTGGACGACAGCAGGATGTCATTCACGGCGCCGACGCAAATCAGGTCGTCGATATTCATCACCAGCGCGTCCTGCGCGATCCCTTTCCACACGGAGAGGTCGCCCGTCTCCTTCCAGTAGATGTAGGCCAGCGACGATTTCGTGCCCGCCCCGTCGGCGTGCATGGCGATGCAATACTGGTTTCGCCCGCCGAGGTAGTCGGGGACGATCTTGCAAAACGCTTTCGGGAACAACCCCTTGTCGATGTTCTTGATTGCCGCGTGCACGTCTTCCTTGGAAGCGGAGACGCCCCGCTGATTGTACCTTTCTTCTTTTTTCATATTAACACAATTGCGCGCCAAAGATAAGAAAACATGCGGACGCGCAAAAATTCGCGAGACAGGCCACATCCGTTGCCCGTTTTCGAGCGTGGATTTATCCGACGAAAATCAGTACATTCGCGAGACCACATCGACTTGTAACTATGCCTGAAAAAAAGAGACTTCAAATCCGTAACAGCACTGCCGAATTTCTGGTGTTCACTTCTCAATCGGGTGAAAATACCATTGAAGTGCGCGTCCAAAAGAACACCGTTTGGCTTACCCGAAAACTGATTTCCTCGTTATTTGATGTGGACAGAAGTGTTATAACTAAGCATTTGGTAAATATTTATCAGGAAGGAGAACTTATGAAGGAGGCAACTTGTGCAAATTTTGCACAAGTTCAAACCGAGGGTAACCGGCAAATTACCCGTGATGTCGAGTTTTATAACCTCGATGCCATCATCTCGGTCGGTTATCGTGTCAATTCACAACGGGCAACCCAATTCAGACAATGGGCAACATCCATTTTGCGTGATTATGCCATTCGCGGCTACGTTATCGACAAAAAGCGAATGGAGAACGGCGCGTTTCTCGGCGAAGATTACTTTGAACATCTGCTTGCCGAAATCCGGGAAATCCGGTTGAGCGAACGCCTTTTCTATCAAAAGATCACGGACATTTACGCCACGGCAATGGATTACAATCAGGATACGGTTACCACGAGAGAGTTTTTCGCCAAAGTTCAAAACAAACTGCATTATGCTGTACACGGTCACACCGCTGCAGAGCTTATTGTATCAAGAGCCAACGCCGAAAAAGAACACATGGGGTTGAATTCATGGGAGAAAAGTCCCGACGGTAAAATAGTGAAGACCGATGTCTCCGTCGCGAAAAACTACCTGAATGCAACCGAATTGGAATCATTGGGACGCATTGTCAATGCTTATTTAGATCTGGCGGAAGACCGGGCACAAAGACATATCCCCATGACAATGGAAGATTGGGCAAAACGTCTTGACATGTTCTTAGAGGTTGCTGACCGGGATATTTTGCAAAACAGTGGAAAAGTTACCGCGCTGGTGGCAAAAAGTTTTGCCGAAGGCGAATTTGAAAAATACCGCATCGTGCAAGACCGTCTGTTTGAATCCCATTTCGATAAGGAGATAAAACGCCTTGGAAAGAAACAGAACAAAACGGAAGATTGAAAAAGGAAGTGAATCCTTTCCGAAAGTACCAGAAAAGCAGCTACTCTTGAATCAGCCCCGGCAGGGGCAGCGGCGAAAATTCTCCCGCGCGGCATTGCGGAATTAATTTCTTTTTCTACCTTCGCGACGTAAAATCACACGGTGGATGTAGCTCAGTCGGTTAGAGCGTCGGATTGTGGTTCCGAAGGTCGTCGGTTCAAGCCCGATCTTCCACCCGGAAACAACGGCGGAGGGCGCGTAAAGGCGCCCTCTCTTTTTTTTATCCCGCGGCGGGGAGTTGTCCCGCGACAGATATTTACTTACATTCGTGCCGTGATCCCGCGATCACGCGAACAATTTCAAACAATTTGATAATCATAACGAACAAATGGCAACAGACAATTTTTTATGGAGGCACGTGGGGCCTCGACCGGAACAGGTGCGGCAGATGCTGGAAGTCATCGGCGTCGCGTCCATCGACGAACTGATAGAGCAAACCGTCCCGCGTTCCATCCGGCTCGACAAGGGGCCGGAGCTGCCCGCGCCCATCACCGAGCAGGAGTTCCTCGAGCGGATGAAGCGCCTGGCGTCACGGAACAAGCTGTTCCGCAGTTTCATCGGCCAAGGCTATTACGACACCATCACCCCCGCCGTGGTGCTCCGCAACATCCTCGAAAACCCGGCGTGGTACACCTCTTACACCCCTTACCAGGCCGAGGTTTCGCAGGGACGCCTGGAGGCGCTCCTCAATTTCCAGACGGTGATCGTGGAGCTGACCGGCATGGCGCTCTCCAACTGCTCCCTGCTGGACGAGGGGACGGCCGCCGCCGAGGCCATGATGATGCTGCACGGCCTCAGGAGCAAGGAGATGAAAAAGGCCGGCGCCAACAAGTTCTTCGTGGACGCCTCCCTCTTTGCCCAGACGCGGGACGTGCTCGTCACCAGGGCAGCCCCCCGCGGCGTCGAGCTGGTATTCGGGGAGTACGCCTCGTTTGAGTTTACCCCGGACATCTTCGGCGCGATCGTCCAGTATCCCGCCGCCGACGGGGAGGTGCGCGACTACCGCGCGTTTGCCGAACGGGCGCACGCCAACGGGTCGCTGCTGGCCGTGGCCGCCGACCTGCTGAGCCTCGCCCTGCTGACCCCTCCCGGCGAGTGGGGCGCCGACGTCGTCGTGGGCAACGCGCAACGCTTTGGCCTGCCGATGAACTACGGCGGGCCGCACGCGGGGTACATCGCCACGCGGGAGGAGTACAAGCGCAATATCGTCGGGCGAATCATCGGCATCACCGTCGACGCCCAGGGCGCTCCCGCCCTTCGCCTGGCGCTCCAGAGCCGCGAGCAGCACATCAAGCGCGAGAAGGCCGCGTCCAACATCTGCACGGCCAAGGCACTGAACGCCACGATGGCCGGCTTCTACGCCGCCTACCACGGCATGGAGGGATTGCAGCGGATTGCCCGCCACGCTCACGCCGCCGCCGTCGTGTTGTCGGGGGAGATCGCGCGCCTGGGCTACCTCCCGCGGCACGCCGATTTCTTCGACACCCTCCGCTTCGCCTTGCCGTCGGGGGTCACCGGGGAGAAGCTCCGCGCCGCCGCCATCGCCCGCGAGATCAACCTCTTCCACGCCCCCGGCGATGTGGGGCTGTCTACCGATGAAAAGATTACCCCGCGCGAGATCAACGCCATCATCGAAATATTCGCGGAGGCCGCCGGCAAAACCGCCCCCGTCGTCGCCTTCATTGACGACCGGCTGGCGCTCTCCCCCGCCGCCCTCCGTCGCGGCGAGTTCCTCCAGCAGCCCGTCTTCCGCCTCTATCGCTCCGAGACGGCCATGATGCGCTACATGAAAAACCTCGAGCGGCGCGACATCTCCCTGGCCACCTCCATGATCTCCCTCGGATCGTGCACCATGAAGCTCAACGCCGCCGCCGAGATGCTGCCCCTCTCCTGGCCGGAGCTGGGGGGCATACACCCCTTCGTCCCCGCCGACCAGGCCGCCGGCTACCACCAGATGATCCGGGAGACGGAGGCGATGCTCTGCAACATCACCGGCCTGGCAGCCTGCAGCCTGCAACCCAATTCGGGCGCCGCCGGGGAGTACGCCGCCCTGATGGTGATCCGCCAGTACCACATCTCGCGCGGCGAGGGGCATCGCGACGTGATCCTCATCCCCGCCTCCGCCCACGGCACCAATCCCGCCACCAGCAGCATGGCCGGCTTCGAGATTCGCGTGATCGACTCCGACGCCGGCGGCAACATCGACGTGGAGCTTTTCCGCGCCGCCGCCATCGAGCACCGCGACCGTCTGGCCGGCGCCATGATCACCTATCCCTCCACGCACGGCATCTTCGAGGAGTCCATCCGCGAGCTGGCCGACATCGTCCACGCCAACGGGGGACAGCTCTTCATGGACGGCGCCAACATGAACGGGCAATGCGGCCTCACCAGCCCCGGCTTTATCGGCGCCGACGCCTGCCACCTGAACCTCCACAAGACCTTCGGGATGCCCCACGGGGGTGGCGGTCCCGGCGTCGGGCCTATCTGCGTGGCGGCGCACCTGGCGCCCTTCCTTCCCTCGCACGCGGTGGTTGAATGTGGCGGCCAGTGCGGGATCCACGCCGTGGCCTCGGCGCCCTACGGGTCGGTGGGGATGTTGCCCGTCACCTACGGCTACCTGCTGATGCTCGGCGCCGAGGGGGTGCGGCGGGTGACGGAGATGGCCATCCTGAACGCCAACTACCTGGCGTCGTCCTTCAAGCGGCTCGGTTTCTCGATCCTCTACGCCGGCAAGCAGGGACGCGTGGGGCACGAGATGATTTGGGATTGCCATGCCTTTAACAAGGAGTACGGGATCACCGAGCTGGACATCGCCAAGCGGCTGATGGATTTCGGGTTTCACGCCCCCACGCTCTCGTTCCCCGTGCACGGTACGCTGATGGTGGAACCCACCGAGAGCGAGCCGAAGGAGGAACTCGACCGCTTTATCGAGGCGCTGGCGACGATCCGCGGAGAGATCATGGAGGTGGCCTCCGGCGCCGCCGACAAGGTGGATAACGTGCTGAAGAACGCCCCCCATACCCACAAGGCGCTCACGGCCGACGAGTGGACGCGTCCCTATCCCCGCTCGAAGGCGGCGTACCCCCTCCCCTGGGTGGCCGAGAACAAGTTTTGGCCGCAGGTGGGACGCGTGGATGACGGGTACGGGGATCGCAACCTCGTCTGCACGTGCGACGCGCTGAACCGCGAGTAGCGCGGGGAAAGGGATAGCGGTCTCCCGCCTTTCCTCGCTCCCCGCACGCTTTTATTCACCCCCCGCGCGCCTTTACCCGCCAGGGACGCGCCTTTCCGTCTCGATTTCCCGCCTTTGAATAGAAAACCTGCCCGTGTCCGCGGGCAGTTTTTTTTCGTCTTTACCGGTTTCCGGCCATGTCCTTAGCGATTGGGGGCGTGCCCCCAGCGATTGGGGGCGTGCCCCCAGTGATTGGGGGCGTGCCCCACGCGACGTGGGGCGTGCCCCCGATGATTCCGGCCATGGCCTGAAAACAAGAAACCCCGGCGCGAGGAGGGGGGCGCCGGGGGTTCAACGAATGTCGGGATGTCAGCGGGGAGTCTAACGTGTCCTCTCGATCTCAACGGCATAGACGTGCGTCTGCCCGCCAAGCAAATTGGATCGGAAGATCACCCACTTTTGGTCGGGCGTGAAGTGCACGTTCGGCTCCAGCTTGTAATCGTGGTTTTTCATGTTCACGAGGCGTTCCGAGACGAAGCGGTTGCCGTCCGGCCGGAAAAGATATATCCACTTGCCGTCGGGCGCCTTGGCGACGGAACCCTCGTGGCCGCCATCGCCGCAAAAGAGGGTGCGGTCGGGGGAGATGTTGTAGTGCACCGACCATTCGTCGCGCGCCAGCTCGTACTTGATCTCCTCGCCGGTGCGGACGTCGACGCCGGCGACGAAGAAGGTGACGGAGCGGGGCATCTGGAGGTCGAACCAGATGCGTTGGCCGTCGGGGGAGAAAAACTCGTGCCCGGCAATCTCCATGTCCATGGTGCGGCGGTGCATGAGCTTAAAGTCGGTGGTGTTGACGTCGATCGTCCAGATGCGGTCGACCTTGTGCCACGGCCCCTCGTGGCAAAACATGAGGAGGGAGGGGTCGGTGGGGGAGAATTGGATGTGGTTCGTCCACTCGTTCTCCTCGTGGATCACCTTCATTTGGCCTGTCCGGGTGTCGAGGGTAAAGAGGTAGTGCTTGATGTGGGCGTCGTATATCCGGTTGAAATACTGGTTTTTCTCCGGGTACTGGGCGAGGATCTCCTGCGCTTTTCGCTCCTCGCTGTACTTGCCGGCCAGCAGCGTCCCGTCGGCATTGATGGTGCTGATGGAGGCGCCGAGGTTCGCCGGGAAGCGGGCGATGAGGCGGGTTTCGCGGGTGTCCACGTGGGTGGCCAGGACGCTGTCGCCGCGCTGGTAGACAACCTCGCGGTGCGTTTTGTCCAGGATCTCGCCGCTGGCGCCGCGCGGGCGGTTGGTGAGTTGCGTACTCTCGAGGGTGCGGAGATTGACGGCGAAGAATTGGCGGCGGCGGTCGACGGCGCCGACGTAGATCATGAGGTCGTCCTTGCCGTCGGCGGACTTGATGAAGGGGCTGTTGTGGAAGTAGAAACTCTTGTTGTCGGTGCCTTCGCGGGTGAGGCGCACCACTTTGTGCCGCGTGGCGGGGTCGATCCACTCCAGTGGCAGGGGTTCATCGGCGGGCGGCGCGGCGGGCTGCGCGGTGGCGGCAAACGTCCACGCGAGGTAGGCGAGCAGGGTGATGGAGAATGTTTTCATCGGTCATGTTTTTTGATGGTTTGACAAAAATTTCGGCGTCCGGGCGCCGGTTGACGCGATGAAGATAGTGATCCTCGTTGAAGGAGCGAGGCCTTCCGCCAAAACGCGAGCGAGAAAGCGCAGTTCGCGCGGCGACGGGAGGCGGTTTTCCCGACGCCGCGCGGGGGTTTATTTGGCTTTCCTGCGGACGATGATGAGGGCGCCCCAGGCGAGGAGCAGCAGGGGGAAGAGGCCGAGGAGACCGATTTTCATGTAGGGCACGGCGGGCTTGCCGATGACGAAGCGGGTGTCCCTGGAGAAGGGGCGGCTGACGTCGATGGGGACGGTGCCGTAGGAGAGCCAGTCGAACATACCGCTGATGGTGGTGAAGTTAGAGACCTGGTAGACGCCGCGGGGAGGCGCCATGCCGCCGTTGCTGATGAAGTCGGCGTCGCCGTAGATCATGACGCGCTGCTCCTTTTCGCCCACCTGCCGGGCGAGGGCAAGGGCGAGGACGAACTGTTGCTCCGCCTCGCCGGCGGCTGGATTGACGCGGGCGGTGTCGTTGACAAAATCTATGGTCTCCACCTCGTTCCACGTGCCGACGGAGTCGGTGACGAGGAGGGGCGTGGCGGTAAACCCGGCATCCCCCGTGACGCGGAGGCCGGCGGCGCCGGTGAATCCCACGCGGTTGCGGCGGCGAATGAGGTTGTCGCGGTAATGTTCGGACTGCTCGCCGGCGGCGGGGGTGGCGCGGGTGAGGATGTAATCCGCCGGCACGTCCTCCTTGGGCTGCACGAGGATGCCGGGGTAGGTGTCCACGCCGAAGGAGCGGATGAAGGCGCGGGATTCCGCCGATTTCGGCTCCACGGCGATGATCATGTTGCCGCCGCGGGCGATGTACTGGTCGATCTTGAGGCGCTCGGCGGGAGGGATGGGGGCGCGCTGGTCGGCGATGATGACGATGTCGATGTCCGGCGGGATGTCGTTGTCGCCGGAGAGGTCGATGGTGACGATGTCGCAGCCCTGGTTGGTGAGGGCGTAGCGGAAATCCTTCTGGGAGGCGATGACGGTGTAGTCCCTGGCGCGGTCGCCGTCCGCCCGCCGCTCGCCGTGGCCGGAGAGGAAGCCCACGCGGGGCAACTTCATCACCATCCGCTTGAAGGCGGCGGTCACCTCGGCCTCGCCGGGGAACTTTTGCATGTCGTTGAATATGCGGAGGAAGGCCTTCTGGCCGTTGGAGCGGACAATCTGGCGGACAAAGGTGTTCCCCTCGTCCGAGAGGTCGATGATCTCGCGCATCTCGGCCGGCGTTTTGAACATGTCGAGGCGATAGTCGCGCATTTCGGCCAGCTCGCGCGCCATCTCGTCGGTGGTGCGACCGGGGAAGCGGAGCGCCAGCCAGGGGTGGTTGGCGACGGTGTCGTAGTAGTACGCGTACTTGAGCTTGGTCTCCGGCTTGAAGCGGCGGTACTGCCGGAAGCGCTCCATGTCGTTCATGACGGAGGCGGGCATGCCGTGGTAGTACTCGCGGTCGAGGAGGTTGACGAACGTCGTGATCGTCATCCCGCCGTCGAGCTTGGCCATGATCTCCTGGCTGTTGGGCGTGAGGGTAAGGCGCTTGGTGTCCGTGGCATCGTGGTAAAACATGAGGGAGGGGCGGGAGGTGATATATCCCAACGCCATGGCCGCCAGGACAACGGCAACGTGCTTGCCGCAAGCAACAAGGAAGGGCACGCGGCGACGGGCGGCCTGCAGCTTCAACGCGGCCAGGAGGAGGAACATCGCCGAGACGATGGCAAAGTAGAGGGCGTCCTCGCTGCAAATGAGGC
>JAIRXZ010000105.1 GCA_031267995.1 Odoribacteraceae bacterium
GCGGAGGATGGCGGCGGCGACGGGGAGGTTGCCGCGTTCGATTTCTTTGATGAAGCCGGGGATGTCGATGTTGACGGGGCAGCCGGGGATGCAGGCGGGGTTGGGGCAGTCGAGGCAGCGGGTGGCTTCGAGGGTGGCTTGTTGGGGGGTGAGGCCGCGGTTGACTTCGAGTTCGGGGTGGGCGACGCGGAGTGCCGGCGGGGTTTCGGGCATGGTGACGCGGGGGATGGCGAGGCGCTGGCGGGGGGGGATGGCGGCGCGGGCGGTTTGGCGCCAGGGTTGGTTTCTGTCGGTGAGGGTGGTCATGTGGTGTTAGTTTGTGGCGTTTTCCTGGTCGCGGTAGGCGGCGAGGCGGTTGATGAGTTCGTCGAAGTTTACCTGGTGGGCGTCGAATTCGGGGCCGTCGACGCAGGTGAATCGTGTTTTGCCGCCGACGGTGACGCGGCAGGCGCCGCACATGCCGGTGCCGTCTACCATGATGGCGTTGAGGCTGGCGATGGTGGGTATTTGGAGGGGTCGGGTGATTTCGGCGGCGAATTTCATCATGATGGCGGGGCCGATGGTGATGGCGAGGTGGACGGGTTCGCGTTGGATGACGCGTTGCATGCCGTCGGTGACGAGTCCGCGGTGGCCGAGGGTGCCGTCGTCGGTCATGATGATGGTTTCGTCGGAGTGTTTTCGTATTTCATTTTCGAGTATGATTTGCTTGCTGCCGCGGCCGGCGATGACGCTGATGACGCGGTTGCCGGCGGCTTTGAAGGCGGCGACGATGGGGAGGAGGGGTGCTATGCCGACGCCGCCGCCGCAGGCGAGGAGGGTGCCGACGCGGTGGACGCGGGTGGGGCGGCCGAGGGGGCCGACGAGGTCGGTGAGGCGGTCGCCGGGCTGGAGGGCGGCGAGGAGGCGGGTGGTGTGGCCGACGGTTTGGATGACGAGGGTGATGGTGCCGCGTTGTTGGTCGGCGGCGGCGATGGTGAGGGGGACGCGTTCGCCTTGTTGGCCCGTTCTGATGATGACGAAGTTGCCGGGGCGGTGGGCGAGGGCGACGAGGGGGGCTTCGATTTCGAGTTGTATTACGTTTTCGGAGAGGTGTGTTTTGGTGATTACGCGGTTCATCGTTCGGGTGTTTTTGTCGTATATTTGACGCGAATATAGTATTTTCCGTTTCGCTATGAAGAATGATGGTTGTAAAAAGGGGAGGGATGGCGCCGGGCGCGTTGTCTATTCCACGAATCCCGGTTTTGTTCCCGCGGGGGACGAGGCGGGGGAGTTGTTGACGCCGGATCCTGGCCGGCAGTGTTTGCGGGTGTCGCGGGATGCCCGACAACGGGGGGGGAAGGTGGTGACGGTTGTCAGCGGGTTCGCGGGCAGGCCGGAGGATTTGAACGCGCTGGGGCGGTTACTGAAGGGGCGTTGCGGGGTGGGGGGGAGCGTGAAGGATGGGGAGGTGCTGGTGCAGGGGGATTTGGTGGTGAGGGTTTCCGCGATTTTGCGGGAGGAGGGGTTCCGGGTGAAATGATGAAGGGCAGACGCGCGCGCCTGCCCTCCCACGGATATGTATGAAAAAAACAACTGTGTATTATGCGTGGGAGGGGGCGGGAAGTTCCCTTGTTTGGCGCGTTTTTTTTGTTTTCAGGTCATGAAGCAGTTGAGGATGATTTTTCCGATGAAGAGGTAGATGTTGAGGCCGATGATGTCGTTGGTGAGGGTGATGAATGGGCCTGTGGCGAGGGCGGGGTCTATTTTGATTTTGTTTAGGAGGAGGGGGAAGGCGGTGCCGAGGAGTGAGGCGAAGAGGATGACGGTGAAGAGGGATATGGTGACGGTGAGGGGCATGGCGAGGGATCCGGTGTTGAAGCATAGGGTGAGGAGGAAGATGATGGATGAGCAGAAGGTGGCGTTGAGGAGGGCGCCGCTGGTTTCTTTCATGATGTTTTGGAAGATGTTTTTGACGCCAAGGGAGTTCGAGGCGAGTCCCTTGACGACGATGGCGGAGGATTGTATGCCGACGTTGCCGCCCATGGCGGTGATGACGGGGATGAACATGGCGGTGGCGGGGAAGAGGACTATTTCGGCTTCGTAGAAGGAGATCATGTAGGCGGCTAACATGCCGCCGAAGAGGCCGATGACGAGCCAGGGGAGACGGGCTTTTGCTTGTGTCCAGATGGTGTCGGAGGATTCGACGTCCTGGGTGATACCGGACATCATCTGGTAGTCTTTTTCCGCTTCTTCGCGGATGACGTCGACGACGTCGTCGATGGTGATGCGGCCGACGAGGCGTCCGATGGAGTCGACGACGGGGATGGCGACGAGGTCGTATTTTTCCATGATGCGGGCGACGGATTCGGCGGGTTCGTCGGTAGTGACGCTGGCGACTTCGGGGAGGTATATGTTGCTGATTTTGGTGGAGGTGGGGGAGAGGATCATTTTTTTGAGGGAGATGCGGCCTTTGAATATGTCGTCGTCGTCGACGACGTAGATGTAGAATATTTCGTCGATTTCTTCGGCTTGCCGGCTGAGTTCGCGGAGGCAGGTGAGGATTGTCCAGTTTTCGTTGACTTTGACGAGTTCTTTGGCCATGAGGCCGCCGGCGGTGTCTTCGTCGTAGTGGAGGAGGTCGACGATGTCGCCCGCTTGTTCGAGGTCTTCGAGGTGTGAGAGTAGCTCGTGCTGCTGTTCGTTGGACATGCTTCCGACGAGGTCGGCGGCGTCGTCGGATTCCATGTTGTCGACGAATCGCTTGGCGATGACTTCCGTGGGGAAGGATTTGATGAAGCGGTCGCGTTCGTCTTCTTCGAGTTCGGCGAGGACGTCGCCGGCCGTTTCGTTGTCCATGAGGAGGAACAGGAATTGGGCGTCGCAGGTGTCCAGTTCTTCCAGGATGTCGGCGATGTCGGCGGGGTGGAGGTTTTCGATGAGCTTGAAGGCGGCGGCGGGGTCGTTGGCGCGGACGAGTCCTTCGAGCTGGTCGAGGTATTCGCGGGTTAGTTCAAATTGTTGCATGGGGGTGGCGTGTTGATCTGGTTGCACAGGTCGATGAAGTCGTCGACGGAGAGTTGTTCGGGTCTCAGGGCGAGCTTGTCCGAGGTGAATCCCGCCGGGAGTATGTTTTTTAGGGAGTTGCGGAGGGTTTTGCGGCGCTGGTTGAAGCCTGTTTTGACGATGAGGCGGAAAAGGCGCTCGTCGCAGCCGAGTTTGTCGCGGGCGTTGCGGGTGAGGCGTATGACGGCGGATTTGACCTTGGGGGGAGGGTCGAAGACGTGCTCGCTGACGGTGAACAGGTACTCGATGGTGTAGTAGGCCTGGAGGAGGACGCTGAGTATGCCGTAGGTTTTGTTGCCGTGGGGGGCGCTGAGGCGCTCGGCGACTTCTTTCTGGATCATGCAGACGACCTGGGGGATCGCGTCCCTGTGTTCCAGCACCTTGAAGAATATCTGGGAGGAGATGTTGTACGGGAGGTTGCCGATGATGGAGAGGGGCGAGGGGGCGAGGGGGAGCTTCAGGAAGTCGCCGAGGATGATTTGGTGCCGGTGTTCGGGGAAGGTGGCGTGGAGGTGTTCCACGGCTTCGGCGTCGATTTCGATGGCGCGGAGGGAGATGGGCATTTCCAGCAGGTAGCGGGTGAGGACGCCTGTTCCCGGCCCCACTTCCAGCACTTCCCGCGTGACGGGGAGGAGGCTCTCCGTGATCTTCCGGGCGATGTTTTGGTCTTTCAGGAAGTGTTGTCCCAGGTGTTTTTTAGCGCGTACCAGCATGTCCACGTGTGATTGTCGGATTCGTTTTTATTGTTTACTTTTGCAACGGCCGTGCAAAATAACGATTTTATTTCGACACGGGAGAATTTTAGAACGAGATAACGTGAACGCATGAGACCTTTTTATAAGCAGTGTTTAAAGTTCGCGCTCTTCTTTATCGTTACCGCTTTTCTGTTTTGGCTGGTGTATAGAGACCAGGATCCGGCGGGGATGGTGAGGATGTTGCGCGACGATGTGAATTACTTTTGGATCGGCGTGGCCGTCGTGCTGGGGGTGCTGAGCCACGTGAGCCGGGCGGCGCGATGGCAGTTGCTGGCACGGTCGATGGAGTACCGGATGAGTTTCGCCAATAGCTTTATGGGGGTGATGATCGGGTATTTCGCTAACCTGGCTATCCCGCGCATGGGCGAGCTTACGCGGTGCGGGGTGGCAAGCAGGTACGAGGGGATTCCCTTTTCCAAATTGCTGGGGACGGTGGTTGTCGAGCGGGTGTTTGACGTGGTGGTGCTGCTGTCGCTGACGCTGGTGGTGGTGGTGGCGCAGTTCGGGCGGATCGATGTTTTTTTAGAAACGCACGAGGGGGTGAAGGAACGGCTCGCCGGGATCCTCTCCTCCGGGTGGATGTGGGGAGGGGGGGGCGCGCTGCTCCTGGCGGTGGTGGCGGTGGTGATGCTGGCGCGGAGGGGGTTGTTTCCCGCGCGGGTGCGTTCGTTTCTTTCGGGCATCAAGGAGGGGTTGCTGGCGGTGCGGGACGTGCCGCGGAAGGGGCTGTTTATTTTCCACACCTTGTTTATATGGTTGATGTATTACCTGATGTTGTACGTCTGCTTTTTCAGTTTCGAGTTTACCTCCCAGCTTGGCCCGATGGCGGGACTGACGGTTTTCGTCCTCTCCAGCTACGGCATGGTGGCACCCGTGCAAGGGGGCGTGGGGGCGTGGCACTTTATGGTGATTGCCGCCCTGCTCCTGTACCTGCCCGCCGAAATGGAGAGCCTGTCCGCGGCTTTCGCCCTCCTGACGCACGGGACGATGACGGTGCTTTACATCATCCTCGGCGTGTCGTGCGCGCTGTATCTACCCGTTTATAACAGGCGGCGATGAGCCTGGAGTTGATTCGCCGTTACTTCCCGGCGGCGGCCGAGGAGCAACTCGCGCGCTATGCCCGCATGGAGACGCTCTACCGGGAGTGGAACGAGAAAATAAACGTGATCTCTCGCAAGGATATCGACGCCCTCACGCTGCACCACACGCTGCACTCCCTCGTTATCGCCAAGATCATCCGCTTCAAACCGGGCACGCGGGTGCTGGATGCCGGCACGGGGGGCGGTTTTCCGGGTATCCCGCTGGCGATTCTCTTTCCGGAAGTTGATTTTTTGCTGGTGGACTCCGTCGGCAAGAAGGTGCGCGTGGTGGAAGCGGTGGCGGAGGCGTTGGGGCTGGACAACGTGCGGGCGCGACAGGAGCGGGTGGAGGATGTGAACGAACGTTTTGACTTCGTGGTGAGCCGCGCCGTCACGGCTTTTCCCCTTTTTGTCTCGTGGACGCGAAAGAAAATCCGCGCGAACGACTTCAACGCCCTGCCAAACGGGATTCTCTACCTGAAGGGGGGCGACTTCCGGGAGGAGATCAGGAACTTCCGTCGTGAACTGACGATCTATCCCGTGTCGGACTATTTCGACGACCCCTATTTCGAGGCCAAGAGCCTGCTCTACCTGCCGGCCTGAATAAAAAAGAACGTACCTGCTTGTCAGAAAGAGAATTCTTTTTAACTTCGCGGCTCATTCCCGCCTTGTTTCATGCGAGGCGACTTACTTTAGAAGATAATCCAAATTAAAATTTACATGTTTGACATTTTAGAACTAAACGAGAAATTACTCCCGGAATTGCGCCTGATCGCGAAAGAATTGAATGTAAAAAGAGTGGAATCGTATCTCAAAAAAGATTTGATATACAAAATACTGGATCAGCAAGCCATCGTGCCGGCGGAGGATACCGTGCCGGTTGACCCGAGAGAAAAACCACGCGCGAGAGCGCCCCGCGCCGAGGCCGCGAGACCTAACGAAATCAAGAGAGAGAGAAAACCGAAACTCGACAAGGAGAAAAAAGAGGCACCCGTCGCCAAACAACCCGAAAAAGAGGCAACGCCCGCCGAACAGCGACCCAACGCGCCCGAAGGTGAAAAGAAAAGCCGCAGGAGACGCGGTGGACAGCAAGCGAAAGCAGAAGTCAAGCAAGAACAACCCGCACCCGCGCCCAAGGAGGAACCCATCAAGACGATCCACAACGCCATCCTCGACCAGGACGTCGTCCTCAAAGTCATCGAGGCAAAAACCAAGGAGAAGGAAGCCGCCGCCCCCGACCAGCAGCCCGATGAAAAACCTCGGGTACGCCGCGCTCCCCGCGTCTTCACCGAAAAAAGGCCGGTGATCGAGCCGCCCAAAAGCGAAGAAGAAAAACCCCAGGAACCCAAGCCCGCGAAAGAGCAGCAGGAAAAACCGGAAGAAAAACCCGTCAAGCGTCCCATCCTCGTCAAGCGCGCCGAGAGGGACATCGAAGCCATACAACAACCCTTCGAGGAGGAGGACGACGACGAGCCAACCCCCTCCCGCCCGACCATCGACCCCGTCCGTCCCGACCTCCTCTCCTACCGCGAGGACGACGACCGCCGCGACAACAAACTGAAATACGACAAACGCGACAAATACTACGAATTTGACGGCATCATCCTCCACGCCGGCGTCCTGGAGATCATGCCCGACGGCTACGGCTTCCTGCGCTCGTCGGACTACAACTACCTCAACTCCCCCGACGACATATACGTCTCCCAGAGCCAGATCAAACTCTTTGGTCTCTCCACCGGCGACACCGTGGAGGGCACCGTCCGCCCGCCCAAAGAGGGCGAAAAATACTTCCCCCTCATCAAAGTGGACAAAATCAATGGCAAATCGCCGGAAGCCGTCCGCGATCGCATTCCCTTCGACCACCTCACCCCCCTCTTCCCCAACGAAAAATTCAATCTCACGGGCAGCGGCCGGGCAACCATCTCCACCCGCGTGGTAGACATGTTCGCCCCCATCGGCAAGGGGCAGCGCGGCCTCATCGTGGCGCAACCCAAGACGGGTAAAACCATGCTCCTGAAAGAGATTGCCAACGCCATCTCCGCCAACAACCCGGAAGTGTACCTCATCATCCTCCTCATCGACGAACGCCCGGAGGAGGTCACGGACATGGCGCGCAGCGTCAACGCGGAGGTCATCGCCTCCACCTTCGACGAACCGGCAGACCGCCACGTGAGGGTTGCGAACATCGTCCTCGAAAAGGCAAAACGCATGGTCGAGTGCGGCCACGACGTGGTTATTCTCCTCGACTCCATCACCCGCCTGGCGCGCGCCTACAACACCGTATCCCCCGCCTCCGGCAAGGTACTGTCGGGAGGTGTCGACGCCAACGCCCTCCACAAACCCAAGCGCTTCTTCGGCGCCGCCCGCAACATTGAAAACGGCGGATCGCTCACCATCCTCGCCACCGCCCTCACGGAAACAGGCTCGAAGATGGACGACGTGATCTTCGAAGAATTCAAGGGCACGGGCAACATGGAGTTGCAGCTCGATCGCAAACTATCCAACCGCCGCATCTACCCCGCCGTCGACATCACCGCCTCCAGCACCCGCCGCGACGACCTCCTGCTCGACGACTACACCCTCAACCGCATCTGGATACTCCGAAATTACCTCACCGACATGACCTCCGTCGAGGCCATGCAATTCGTCAAAGACCGCCTCGAAAAAACCCGGTCAAACGAAGAATTTCTGGTATCGATGAACGACAAGTAGTCGCCTCCCCTCACCGCGCACGACGAAAAGAACCACGCTCCACGCGACCAACCAAAACGCTCCCCGGCCGCGCGTGTCAGCAACGATATAGTTTTTCGATTTTCAAGTGTGTCCTGGCGCCCGTCTCACGTGGCGCCACTTTTTATGCCCGCCCCTGCCGTCCCTCTGCCGCCTCCCGCGCAGCGGGAGAGGGGCGGGACGAGGCACTTATCCCCTCGAACCTTCCCCCATCCTCCCCCTCCTTTGTAAAAAAGTGTCCGCGCGTGCCCTTCGCGAGAAAAAAAGATTACATTTGCAAAAAATCACCCGAACACCGAATAGATATGGATAAAAATGCACTAAAAAGAAAATTCCAGGAGATCTACGGGCGCGAAGCGGAATGCCTCTACTTCGCCCCGGGACGCGTCAACCTCATCGGCGAGCACACGGACTACAACGGCGGCTACGTCTTCCCCTGCGCCTTGAACTTCGGCACCTACCTCCTCGCCGCCCGTCGTTCCGACCGCAAATCGCGCTTCACCACCCTCAACTTCCCCCACGCCTCCAAGCTGGACGCGAGCCTCTTCCGCGGCGCCCCTCCCACCACCTGGGAGCGCTACCCCGTCGGCGTGATGAAAGAATTTAGCAACGC
>JAIRXZ010000129.1 GCA_031267995.1 Odoribacteraceae bacterium
GATCATCTCCGCGACCGGGAGGTGAACGGTGAAGGTGCTGCCGGCACCTTTCGCGCTGGCGAGGGTGATTGTGCCTCCCAGCAAATGAACGAGTTGTCGCGTGATTGTCAGCCCAAGTCCGGTGCCCTCGGCGCCGTTGTTGTGGGTGGCGTCCAGGCGGGTGAACTCCTCGAAAATCAGTCGTTGCTCCTCGTCGGTCATGCCGTCGCCGGTGTCCGCGACGGCGATCTCCATGCCCGCCGGCTCCTCGCCGACAGCCCGCGCGGAGAGGGTGACGCTGCCCTGCCCGGTGTACTTGATGGCGTTGGAAAGCAGGTTGATAACAATCCGCCGGATCTTTATCGCGTCGCCGTTGCAATCCCGGAGGAGGGCGTCGTCCACGTCGGTGAGCAGGCGGAGACCCTTGCCGCTCGCCTGCGGGAGGAGGGCGGCGGCGGTCTCCAGCAGCAATTTCCCCGGTGAGTAGCGGACGACCTCCACCTCCATTTTCCCCGCCTCCAGCTTGGAATAGTCGAGCAAGTTGTTGACGAGTTGCAGGATGTGGGTGGCGGAGTTTTTCATGTTGTCGAGGAAATGGTGCTGCCGCTCGGCCAGCGGGGTGTTGTCGAGCAACTCCGCGTAGCCGGTGATGGAGTTCAGCGGCGACTTGATGTCGTGCGACACGGCGAGCATCAACTTTTCCCTCCCGTTCAGGAGCTTGCGGGCGTATGCGTTGGCCTCCTCCAGGGCTTTCCGGTAGCGCTGGCCACGCGAAATGTCGTTCAGGATGAGGGCGATGAAGATGATGACAAAGAGGCTCGCGATCATGGCAACGGCGGCAATCGTGTGGGAGAGTTCGCGGGTGATCTCCCCCCGTTCGTCCGCGCGGGCGAGGGTGGCGCGCACCTCGTCGCTCTCCAGCTCGGTGAGTATGTGCTTGATTTGTTCGGAGATGTGTTGGCCGTTGCGGAGCATGGCGATCTCCTGTCGGTAGAGTTCGCGGGTGCGCGATTGCTCCTGCTCCTGGTACTCCGTCCAGGCGGATCGGATGGTGAGGAGGGCGGTGTCCGCGTTTTGGTAGGGGGCGCGGGCGACGGGCGGCAAGGTGTCCAGGACGATGCGCTCGGAGGTGTTTACCCGCAGGACGGGGGAGGGTTTCGACTTGAAGATCGACCAAAAACCGCGCTTCGGGGGTTGAATGTAGACGGAGTCGACGCTGGTTTCGCGCCTCACGCGGATGTTTGGCGCGGCCAGGGTGGTGTCCCTGAGGGCGGAGAGGCCGGTGACGAAGCGGTCGTAGAGGTCGACGGGCGCCTGGCGCAGGTTGATCTCCACCAGGGCTTTCATGTTTTCGATTTTCTGGCTCAGCAGCGCTTGCACGGCGTTGATCTGCTGCTTTTGGCGCGGGGCGGGCAGGTGGCGGCGCAGCGAGTCCATGTCCCGCTTGACCTCCCGGATGATGCCCGCGTAGGTGGCGAGGTGGTCGCCGTCCGCGTTTCGGGAGATGGCAATGCCGAGGGTTTCGGCCTCGTAGAGCCTGGTGAGTGTCTTGGATATGAGAAAGATTCGTCGCCGGGCGTCCTGCTCCCCCGGGTCTTCTTCCGAGAGGCGGCGCGTCTGCTCGCGGATGAACCAGACGGCCGCGGCAGCTACCGCGAGGAGGATGAGGTGGCCGGTGACAAGTTTAATTTTGGTGAATTTGAATACGCCGCTCATGTGGTGGTGGTTAATCGTTCGCGCCGGCGCCCCCGCGGGGACGAGGCCGGGCGAAGATAGGGATTATTTCCGAGAGTTTCACGCGTGGAATAGCCACGGGAGAAGGAGGGAGAGGCCGCGAAGGGCAAGGAGAAGGCGCTTTTTTCCCTCCTTTTTGTAGCTCTTGGCGGTGTTGATGGTGATGTTGAGTTCGCGGGCGATTTCGGAGATTTTGTAGCCTTCGAGGGTGTAGGTGATGACGTTGCGATATTGTCCGGGGAGCTGCTCCAGCGCCAGGATGACGCGGTGGTAGATGTCCTCCTCCAGCACCCTGTCCGGGAAAAAGTTCGCTTCGTCCTCTTGGCGGGGAAGGGTGTTGGCAAAGCGGTCTTTCACCTTTTCGTGTCGCAAGTGATTGATGCAGGCGTTCCTGGCTGACCGGTAGAGGTACTCTTTGAGGGCGGCGATATTTTCAAATTCTTTTTTCTTGCCCAGCATGGCGATGAAAATTTCCTGCACGAGGTCTTTGGCTATCTCCTCGTCGTTCACGTACTTGCAGGAAAAGAGGAGCATGGGGATATAGAATAACTCGTACAAGGCGGCGTACGCTTCGTTGCTGTCTTGCCCGAGTCGTTTTAGCAGTACATTGTATTCGTCTACCCTCATCGTTATTTTTTTTAATGTCACCGGTGTTTGTCTCCAGGTGCGACGAATGTCGACCAACCGGGAGGCGTACACGTCACACCCGGCCTCAAATGTAGGGTTTTAAATCGAATTGGGCAACGGGGGAGGCCTTTTTGACAGGGCGGGCGCCGGTTAACTGTCCGTGACGGAGTCCTGCCTGGTGACGCGGGTAACTCCCGGCACGCGCTTTAGCCTGGATATCAGTTGCGATAATTGTTCCGTATTCGGGACGAGCACGGTGATCTCCCCGTCGAAAAAGCCTTCGTTGGAGTTGATGGAGAGGCCGCGCAGCATGACGCGGGAGTCCTTGGCGATGGCTTCCGAGACACGCGTCATCATGTTCGCGTTTTCGTTCCCGGTGATTTTGAGGACGGTTTGGTAGGATGTGGCGCCCGCGTTTGTCCAGCGCGCCTTGACAACGCGGTAGGGGTAGCGCGACTGGAGGTTGATCACGTTTTTGCACTGCTCGCGGTGGATCTTGATCCCCTCGCCGATGGAGACGAAGCCCGTGATCTTGTCCCCGAAAACGGGGTTGCAGCAGCGGGAGAACTTGTACACCACGTTGTCCACGCCCCGGTCGATGAGCAGCACGTCGTCCGAGTGCCCGACGGGGGGCGTCACGTCCACCTCCCGGCGCGGGGTGGGGATCGGTTTCTCCTCCTCGTTCCTGGTGATGAACTCTTTGATCTCGGCCAGATCGTGCTTTCCCTCGCCGATAGCCTGGTAAAAATCGACGGCAAACTTGTATTTATAGTGTTGCAACAGGCGACGAATAACATCGTCGCCCAGCTCCATTTTCCAGTTTTTGAAGCGACGGACAATCGTCTCCCTGCCGATATCGGCCAGCGCGTGGCTGTTTTCGGCGAGGAATTGGCGGATCTTGTTCCGCGCCTTGGACGTGACGGCGATGTTGAGCCAATCGGCATTCGGCTGCTGCGTGTTGGAAGTGAGGATATTCACCTGGTCGCCATTTTTCAGGACATAGCGCAGGGTTTCGTTCCGCTTATCATTGTTAACCTTGCCGCCGATGCAGCGCGACCCCACGCCGGTGTGGATGGCATACGCGAAATCGAGCAGCGTGGCGCCGGCCGGCAACGTCTTCAGGTCGCCGGCGGGGGTAAAGACGTGCACCTCCTTATCCTTTACGTCTATCTTGATATCGTCCAACAGGTCCATCGTGCCCGCGTCGCGACTGTCGAGGATCTCCCGCAGCTCCGCCAGCCAATTTTCAATCGCCTTATCGCCCCCTCCCCCCTTGTATTTCCAGTGCGCGGCGAAGCCTTTTTCCGCGATCTCGTCCATCCGTTCCGTGCGAATCTGCACCTCCACCCACCGGTTGCCGGGGCCTAAGACGGTGGTTTGTAGCGATTCGTAGCCGTTCGACTTGGGCGCCGAAATCCAATCGCGCAGCCGCCGCGGGTTGGGCGTGTACTTATCGGCCACTATCGAGTAAACCCGCCAGCAGTCCGCCTTCTCCTCCGCGCCCAGCGAATCGATGATAAAGCGGACGGCAAAAATGTCAAAAATCTCCTCGAACTCCACCTGGCTCTTGCGCATCTTGTTGAGGATGGAAGCGACGGTTTTCGTCCGGTACTTCACCTTAAACTTAATCTCCCGCCGCCCCATCTCCGCGACAATCGGGGCGATAAAACCGGCGATATACTTTTCGCGCGCCTCCTTGCTCCCCTCCAGCTTCCCCGTGATAGCCTGGTAAAGAGACGGGTCGCCCAGGCGCAGGGCGCGGTCTTCCAGCTCCGACTTGATATTGTACAACCCCAACCGGTGGGTAAAAGGGATATATATATAATTAATCTCCTGCACCAAACGTTCCTGCTCCTCCCGACTCCAGGCGTCGGCCTGCCGCGCCTCGTGCAGCTTCTCGGCCAGGAAAACCAGCTGCACCCGCACGTCCTCGGCGAAGCCCAGCAGCAGCTTGCGGAAATTGTCCGAATCCACCACCCGGTGCGTGGCATAGATGCGACTAATCTCCTGCAGGCCATTCATAATCCGCGCCACCTTATCGCCAAAAAGAGGACGAAGTTGGCCTTCGGTAAAAGATTGCCGCCCGACGGCCTTGTGCAACAACGTACAAATCACGGAAGTGCGCCCCAGCCCGATCTCCGTGGTCACGATCATGGCCACCTCGAACAGCCGGGCGATCTCCCCCTCCCCGGCGCGCCTCCCATCGCCATCGACGGTAGCCATATCGAAAGCCAGCCGCACCAGCCGCACCTCCTCCCGCGTGCCGAGGTTCCTGCACGACTTCAACAGCGACCGGTAGCCGCGTGGGACGGAAAAAACGCCCCCGTCATCTGCCCGTTCCATCGCCATTCAATATAACGCGTTAACCCTGATCTCGTACGCCGGCGTGTAATTGATCAGGAAAAAGCCCCGGTTCTCCAAACCGGGCATCCCCGGCAGGGGCGCGAACTTGAAACGGGTAAACTCGCCGGTACTATCCTCCCCCGCGAGGCTCTCCAGCGACCGGAAACCGTTGGCCGCCGCGTGACGAATAAAGAAAAGTCCAATATCAAAAGCCTTGAACGCCATCAGCGAAGGCTCGGCGTGAAACAACAACCGGTAGCGCGACGAAAACCCCTCCACCCGCGGATCATCCCGCCGCGCGAACGACGGCTGGAACAGCACCATATTCAACTTGAAAAGCATCTCCTCGTCAATCGCCGTGAACTTCAGCCACTCCGGGAAACCCACCACCGTCACGTGAAACCGCTCCGCCCACGCCGCCAACCCCGGCAACAAGCGGCTGGCAAGCGCCTCGTCAAGCGTCGGGAAAAGCACCACGTTCTCCCCCCCCGCGCGCATCAACTCCCGCAGAGGCGCCAGCGAACCGCCATCCCAGTGAAAAACAGTCATGCACGTATCCCCCGCCTGCAAATAACCCCGCACCCGCTCGTGCAAATCGCTCTCCTCGCCCCGCGGCGTGCCAAACGGCGGAACGATAGCCAGGACATGCCCCCGTCGCCCGCGATCCGCCGTCCACCGCGCCATCTCGTCCAGCAAGGCAGACGTCGAACCCGTCACCTGCACGAAATTCGGAAAACGCCCCAACCCCTCCGTGCGCACCGAAAGCGGGTACACCACCGGCACGTCGCGGCGCTCCAAACGCTCCACCACCCGCGCGTAATCCCCGGCATACACCGGCCCAATCACCACGTCGGGATCAAAAACATTCACCTCCTCCGCCACGAAATCAAGCCGACCGTCCTCCCCGCGCGTATCGAACACCTGCAAATCAATCGCGTACCCCTCGTGCTTCAGGCTATCCATCGCCAACAGCAACCCGGCGTAAAACTCCAGGAACGGCTCCGACCGCGTCGACAACCGCCACCGCTCCCCGTCAACCGGCGCGCCCGCCTCCCCCGGCGAGGGAAAACTACTCTCCCCCGCGCCAAAAGGCAACAAAACGCTCACCTTCACGTGCCCCGACGCCCTCGGCGCCATCCCCGCCACGCCGGGCAACGGCACCAGCAAAACCTCGTCAAGCGACAGCGAAAAATCCCTCTTCCCGTTAACAACCAGCACATCCTCCACGCTCACCCCGTAAGCCCGCGCGATCGAAAACAACGTCTGCCCCGCCTCCACCCGGTGCGAGTAAAACTCCCGCCCGTCCACCACCACCACGTGCCCCGAACGCTCCACGCCCCCCTCCTGCCCCGCCGCCAGCCGGCAACCAAGCACCAAAACCAGCAACAAAAAACCGCGCGCCAACCCGCCGACAACCATCGCCAACGAATGACGCGCCAACCCGCCACGCGAGGCGGGCAAACGAAAACCGAAAAATAGACCCATGATATCTTCCTCTTTTTTCCAAGCAAAAGTAGTAAATCACGCGGATATTTGAAAAAAGACCACTAAATTTGCCCTCCACATCCCGGACGGGCACCCCCCCGACGGCAAAAATCACCCACAAACACCCCCTATGCGACACGCCAACAAAAAAAGAATCACCTTCTGGACGACCAACATCGCCCTCGCCCTCATCCTCCTCCTGGCAATCATCCTATTCGTCCTCCACCGCCTGGACAGCTACACCCGCCACGGCCATTACATCCTCGTCCCCAACCTCCGCGGCGTCGCCCCCGCCGAAGCAACCAGGATAGCCGAAACCAAAAACCTCCACGTCACCATCATCGACTCCGTCTTCGACCGCGACTTCGCCGGCGGCGCCGTCGTCGAACAATACCCCCTCCCGGACGCCAAAGTAAAAAACAATCGCGTCATCCAGCTCACCGTCAACGCCAAAGAACCCGAAACCGTCCGCTTCCCCGCCATCAACCAACCCTCCTACCGCCAGGCCCTCCAACGCCTCCGCGGACTCAGGCTACGTCCCGGACGCATCGAATACGCCCCCTCCCCCTACGCCAACCTCGTCCTCGGCTTCCGCCGCGCCGGCGCCCCCGTCGAAGCAGGCGCGCTACTCCCCGTCGGCGCCCGCGTCGACATACTCCTCGGCGACGGCGGGCAACCACCCGAAATCACCGTCCCCCGCCTCGCCGGAAAAACCCGCGACGAAGCCATCGAACTACTCCTCCAAGCCTACCTCAACACCGGCGAAATCATCGGCGACCGCACCGTCACCACCGACACCGACAAAAACATCGCCCTCGTCTACGACCAGCGACCCGCCCCCGGCCAAACCGCGCGCGCCGGCAACACCGTCACCCTCTACATATCCAGGGACCCGCGGAAAACCATCGAAGCCGCCGCCACCGACACCAACCAGGAATGAACGACCCCCGCCAACCCACCCGCGACGACGACGACCTCGAAGACGAAGAAGAACCCCGGCACGAACACTTCCGCGTCGAGGCCGACCCCGGCCAATCCCCCCTCCGCGTCGACAAATTCCTCGCCGACCGCCTCCCCAACGCCACCCGCTCCCGCGTCCAGGACGCCGCCAACGCCGGCTGCATACACGCCAACGGCGCCCCCGTCAAACCCAACTACCGCGTCAAACCCGGCGACATCATCACCCTCGTCCTCGACCGACCCAAACGCGACATCACCATCATCCCCCAAAACATCCCCCTCGACATCATACACGAAGACCCCCACCTCCTCGTCATCAACAAA
>JAIRXZ010000007.1 GCA_031267995.1 Odoribacteraceae bacterium
ACGAGCGCCTCGGGCGGCCCCCGCCCCTGGCACCCCCACTTCCCCCGGGGGGCGCCACGTCCCCACGGCCAGGGCGCCTCGGAAGGCGTGGTGCTTTGTCAGAGTGAATGAAAAATAGTCTCGGTTTTCGGGGCGACTTTTTCGTGTTGGATTACTGGTGATTTGGGAGCTGTTGTCCAAGAGGTCGTGGGGGGGATCCTGTCGGAGGCAGGGGTATTTCTTGCGGGGGGATATGGAAAATTCCTAGGGGAGAGTCGTATCGGCTTGAGTAACATGCGGTTTTTTACGTAGGGGGTGACCCCAAGGCGTTAAGGCAGTCCCGGTGATGGCATTGGGCACGAGGTTATTGACCTGTACGCGTCGCGAACGGGTTATTCCGACATCTGTAATTACTTGGAAAATATGTACAAGTCGTGCCCCTTTCACTCTCGCCAGCGCCCCGCCCTCGCTCCCCGGAAATTTTCTTAATAAAAAAAACATTAGAAAGACTTGCTTTTGTAATTGCGATCAGATATATTTGCAGGCGAATTGATAAGTGTTAAAACGGTACTTCAATCGCGTGAACACGAACAAACCCGTAACAAAACCACGATGAAAATGAAAAACACACATGCCACCGGACGGCGTCTCTTAGCGGGACGACTGCTCCTGGTTCCCGCGCTGATCCTCCTGACGGCCTGCGGGGAAAGTAACAACAACGCGAATCCCTACGATCGCCCGCACGACCCCAACGCGGAGATTGTCGTCACCAACATCGGCCCCGAAAACGGGGGAATTGGCACGAAAGTCGTCGTCACGGGATCCAATTTCGGCAACGATCCCGCCAAACTCAAGCTCTTTTTTAACAAGAAAGAGGCTTTCGTGATGAAGGTGCAGGACAACGCCATCTACGCCCTTGTCCCGAAGCAGCCGGGCGATTTTTCCACCATCCGCGTGGTCATCGACGGGCGGGAGAGCATCCTCCCAGACCGTCAGTTCCAGTACTTTATCAAGTCCAGCGTCACCACCATTGCCGGTCAGCAGGGCGTCGCCACCTCCGTGGACGGCCCGGCGCTGGAGGCCACGATGGGGCGCCCGTCGATGCTTGCCGTCAATGACGATGGGCTGCTGTTCGTGGCCGACGACGGGGGGATGATGCTAAGAATGATCTCCTTGCAGGACAACAAGGTGACCACGCCCATCACGGGCATGAACTCCCCGTGGTCAGTCACCTTCAACCGCGCCCAGGACAAGGTTTTCGTGCTGGAGCGCGCCGTGGCTCCCCGCCCGCTGCTGTTTTACGCCCTCTCCAAGAGCAGCGGGTGGATGGAGCAGGAGACCTATTACGACCAGATGGATATGAGCGGAAATTATATCGCCGGCCGCTTCATTTACACGGGGTTGACGACCGACGACGAGTACATTTATTCCATGTCGCAGACCGGCTCGCGGCTCATCCGGGTGCACCAGGAGACCAAAAAGGTGGAGCTGATTGGCGAAAACCTCGGCCTTTCCTCCTGGGTTCACTTCAGTTTTAACCCCGTGGACAAGAAGCTGTACCTGGCGGCGGGTTCCTACGGCAGGATCTATCGTCTTGATCCTTACCTCACCCCTCCGGGGCACACCACGCCCTGGGTGACGGCCAACGACCTGGAGCACATCCTCGGACAGGCGCGCGGCACGGTGGTGGAGGGCAACGGGACGAACGCGCAGTTCGGCACCTTTAGCCAGATGGCTACCGACAGGGACGGAAACGTGTACGTGGGTGATTACCAGAACCACGTGATCTGGAAAATTGACACCGATCTGAACGCCACCGTCGTCGGGGGGACGCCTGGGGTGGCCGGCTACGTGGACGGGAAGCCCAGCGAGAGCCGCCTGGACACCCCCTACGGCCTTGCCTCCACTTCGGACGGGATTCTGTACGTCGGCGAGGCCGTAAACCGGCTAATACGTTGTATTTCTATCCAATGACTACAGCGCCTGCCCTCCAGGCCGCGAGCGGGCGAGCGCCGTTTGCCCGCTCGTCCGCCCGTCGCCCGCGCGCCCCGGAAATTTTCTTAATAAAAAAAACATCGTAAAGAGTTGCTTTTGTAAAATTCGGCAGATATATTTGCAGGCGAATTAGTAAGTGTTAAAACGAGACTTTAATCAACGAAACGAAACTTGAATGACATGAACAACCCAACAAAAACACGAAACGGGGTGATGAAAGCCCTTGTCGCTATCCTCCTTCTTACGCTATTTCTCCCCGGCGAGCTATCCGCCGGCCACCCGAAGTTCAACGCTGCCGGCAAGTACAAGATCGTGCAGGTGACTGATACCCACATTCGCACGAAGATGATGGAGTTTTCACAAACCTCCGTCGCGATGCTCAACAAGGTGCTGGACGAGGAGCAGCCCGACCTCGTCATTTTCACCGGCGACGTGGTGAGCGATACCACTTACCAGGCTGGTTTGGAGTTGATTCTCGCGCCCGTGCTGCAGCGGGAGATCCCGTGGGCGCTCCTCTTCGGGAATCACGACGAGGAGCAGGAGTTGAATCGCCGCCAGATGCTGGAGCTGGTGCGGACGTACCCCTTTTATATCGGCGCGCGCGCGGCCATCAAGGGGGTGAAGGGCTACGGCAACAATATCCTGGAGCTGAAGGACAGTCAGGGGAAAAAGACCGCGGCCTTGCTCTATTGCATGGATTCTCATGATTATAGCAAGATGAAACCGACGGTGGAGGGTTACGACTGGTTCTCCTTCGACCAGGTGCAATGGTACCGCCGCGCCAGCGCGAAGTACACGGCCGCGAACAAGGGAGTACCCCTGCCGGCGTTGGCCTTTTTCCACATCCCGTTCCCGGAATATAACGCGCCGTATGCCGATCCGGAGGTAAAAATCATCGGTCACAAGCGCGAAAAGAAGTCCCATGCCGCCTACGTCAACCCCGGCATGTTCGCGGCCATGCTGGAGAGCGGCGACGTGATGGGGACGTTCGTTGGCCACGACCATGTCAATGATTATATCTTTAATCACTACGGCATTGCCCTTGCCTACGGGCGGTTTTCCGGCAGCAACACCACGTACAATTGGCGCATCGGCAACGGCGTTCGCGTGATCGAGCTGACCGAGGGCGTCCGCGGCTTCACCACGTGGATCCGCCTGAGCGACGGGACGGTAGAGCTGCCCGTCACCTTCCCCGACGACCTGCCCCTGAAGAAATAACCCCGAAGCGCCAACCCCATGCACCCCACCACCAGAGCGATTCTCCTCCTCCTCGCCGCCTGCCTCCCCGCCGCCGCGATCAACGCCCGCGGCGAGGAACCGCCATCCCCCGACCGCTGGAAGCTGAACCCCTCCGGGGGCATCACCTGGGTGATTGACGGGCGTCTCCCGCACGCTGACCACGTGGAAATGAGCGGCGAGCAGGTGTCCGCCATCCTCCGCTACGGCGTGGACGCCGCCGGCGCTTTCTCCCTGGAGTACTCCTTCTCCTGGCCGATGCTCCGCGTGATTCCCAACATCACCCGCGGTCACCTGACGCGCCGCGTCGAGTGGAACGTCCTGAAGGAGATGCTCGTCGTCGACGGCCGCCGGGTCGGGCGGGAGAGCGTGAAAAGCATCGTCCTGGACGGCGCGATGACCGTCACCAGCCAATTCGCCTTCCCGAAAGGGGGCAAGCTGGAGCTGACGCGCCTCCTCTTTCCCACCCCCACCCTCCCCCATTTCCACGAGCGCGATACCCTGCGCCACGCGGGGCAAACACCCCACTCCATCGAGGCTCCCGACGCCCGCGCCATCCTCCGCACGGACGCCGCGCGGGGGGTCGACGGGGAGTACATCGTGGAACTTTCCCTCGCGGGGATCCCCGGCCGCGTCCTCCAGCCCGGCGACTCCATCGTGCTGCACGCCACCCTACAAGCCCGTCGTCCCGCGGATCCGCGCCCGGATGAAAACCCCGATCGGGAGCTGGCGCGGCGACGCGAGTTGATCGGCGAGTGGCGGTCGAGCCTCGATCTTGAAACCCCGGACTCCCTCCTCAACACCATGTTTGCCCTTGCCAAGATACGCGCCGCGGAGAGCGTCTACAAAACCAGGGGCGGTTACATGCACGCCCCTGGCGGCGAGGTATATCACGCCGCCATCTGGGCTAACGATCAGGCCGAGTACGCCAATCCCCTCTTTCCCTTCCTGGGATATGCCATCGCCGACTCCTCGGCCATGAACTCCTTCCGCCATTTCGCCCGCTTCATGAATGGGGATTACGCCCCCCTTCCCAGCTCCATCATCGCCGAGGGCGCGGACACCTGGCAAGGCGCCGGCGACCGGGGCGACGCGGCCATGATTGCCCACGGCGCTGCCCGCTACGCCCTTGCCGGCGGCGACATCGGGAAGGCGCGGGCGTTGTGGCCCCTCGTCGAGTGGTGCCTCGAGTACTGCCGGCGACACCTCAATGCCGACGGGGTGGTAACCTCCGATTCCGACGAGCTGGAGGGGCGCTTCCCCGCCGGTGACGCCAACCTGTGCACGTCGTCGCTCTACCACGACGCCCTCCTGTCGGCGGTTTACCTGTGCAAGTCGCTGAACATCCCCCACGGGCGCTATGCCCGGCAAGCCGAAGCCCTGCGCGCCGCCATCGATCGTCACTTCGGCGCCATCGTCGAGGGGTTCGACACCTACGCCTACTTCCGCGGCCACCAAAGCCTCCGCGCCTGGATCGGCATCCCGCTGGCCATGGGCATCTTCGACCGGAAGGCGGAAACCATCCGCGCCCTCTTCTCCCCGAAGCTGTGGACGGACGACGGCCTGCTTACCCAATCCGCCCTCCCCACCTACTGGGATCGCGCCACCCTCTACGCCCTCCGCGGGGTCTACGCCGCCGGCGATACGGGGGAGGCCACCCGTCACCTGCTCCGCTACACCCGCCAACGGCTTCTGGGCGATCATGCCCCGTACGCCGTGGAGTCCGGCCCCGGTGGCGATCGGCGGCAACTATCGGCCGAGAGCGCCCTCTACGCGCGCGTCATCACCGAGGGGCTATTCGGCATCCGTCCCACCGGCCTCTCCTCCTTCACCGTCTCGCCGCGCCTCCCCGCCGGCTGGGACGAGATGACGCTGCGAAACATCCGCGCCTTCGGTGGCGCCTTCACCCTTCGCGTCGCGCGGCACGCCGGCGGCATCCGCCTCCAGGTACTCCGCGAGGGACGCCCCACCGTCACCCGCCAAGGGCGCGATGGCGACGCGTTTTCGATTCACCTCTAATATTTGTAATAACCCACTAACAACACCACAATGAAAACAAAACACAGACACGCAACGCGATTCCTCCTCCTGCTCCCCGCCATGCTCCTGCTGGCGGCTTGCGAGGAGACGAGCAACAGCGCCAACCCGCTTGACCGTCCGCACGATCCCAATGCCGAGATTATCATCACCAACATCGGCCCCGAAAACGGGGGCATCGGCACCAAGATCATCGTCAGCGGCTCCAACTTCGGCAACGACCCCGCCAAGGTGAAGCTCTACTTCAACAGCAAGGAGGCCTTCGTCATCAAGGTGCAGGACAACGCCATCTACGCCCTTGTCCCCAAGCAGCCGGGCGACTTCTCCACCATCCGCGTGGTCATCGACGGGCGGGAGAGCATCCTCCCCGACCGTCAGTTCCAGTACTTTATCAAGTCCTCCGTCACCACCATTGCCGGTCAGCAGGGCGTAAGCACCTCCATCGACGGCCCGGCGCTGGAGGCCACGATGGGACGCCCCTCGATGCTCGCCGTCAACGACGAGGGATTGCTATTCGTCTCCGATGACGGCGGGATGCGCCTCCGGCTGATCTCCATCGCGGACAGGAAGGTGACGACGCTCATCGAGGGCATGAATGGCCCCTGGCAGTGCGCCTTCACGCCCGACTACCAGCGTTTTTACGTGCTCGAGCGAAACGTTGGTCCCCGCCCGCTGCTCTTTTACGAACTCAACAAAGGCTCCAACTGGATGGAACAAACCTCATTCTGGGATCAGACGGACGCCTCCGGCAACTACATCGCCGGTCGGCTGGGATACGCCGGCTTGGCCGTCGATGAAGAGTACGTGTACCTCATGTCCCTCGCCGGGTCGAAACTCGTGCGGGTGCACCAGGAGACAAAGAAGGTGGAGCTGATCGGCGAGAATTTTCCATTGCCAAACTGGAATCACCTGTGCTATAACCCCAAGGACGGCATGTTATACATCTCGGCCGAGAGCTTCGGGCGCATCTACCGCGTCGATCCCCGCCTCACGCCCCCCGGTCACGACACCCCGTGGATCACCTTCAACGACCTGGAGCACATCCTGGGAGGCGGCCGCGGCGTCCCCCGCGAGGGCAACGGCACCTACGCGCAGTTCGGCAGCCTGGAGCAGCTCTGCTTTGACGCCGAGGGGAATATGTACGTGGTGGACTTCCAAAATCACGTCGTGTGGAAGATCGACCCGGAGATGAACGCCACCGTTATCGCCGGCAACGGCACCTCCGGGTACGCCGACGGCAACCCGAAGGAGAGCATGTTCACCATCCCTTACGGCCTCACCTGCACGCCGGACGGCATCCTCTACGTCGGCGAGGCCGGCGAGAACCGGCTGGTGCGCTGCGTGTCGATTCAATAACCCGACGACCCCGTGCAACCCAAAAGTGACACTTTACGCGTCCCCGTCAGCCGTCGGCCGGCTGTTCGCGTGCGCGACACCCCCCCTGTCAACTGTCGAGACGGAAAAGTTGCTCACCAAAAGCTCCCCGACAACTGTCGAGACGGAAAAGTTGCCCACCAAAAGCTCCTCGACAACTGTCGAGACGGAAAAATAATTTTTTTTTGTCACTTTCCGACTGTCGGATTACTTCCGTCAATGAACATTTTCGCCTCGCACGTTGTCGGCCTATTTCCGTTCATGAACATTTTCACCCCGCAAGTTTTTCGGCAACTTTCGAGCGCGAAAATTGTCACTTCGCGCGTCGACGGCCGCGAAAAGTTGCACGAATCGTGTCTCCAAACCCCATACATACACAAATAACCAAATACACACAACATGAAAACATTCGGAATCATTACATGGATCGTCTGCCTGCTCCTCCCCGCGGTTGCCCTGGCGCAAACCGAGGCGAAGGTGAGCGGGGTGGTCACCGACCGGAATAACGAAACCATACCGGGCGTAACGATCTATCTCAAAAGCGATCAGGCACGAGGGACGGTCTCCCGGTCGGACGGCGCGTACGAAATCAACGCGCCGGCGGGGAGCACGCTGGTGTTCTCCTTTATCGGTTACAAAACGCGCGAGATGCCCGTGGGGAAAGGGGCGCGGCAAGTGATCAACGTCGAACTCGACGACGACGTGCAGATGCTGGAGGAGGTGAGCGTCGTCGGCTACGGCACGCAGCGCAAGGTGAGCGTCATCGGCTCCATCTCGACGGTCAAGCCCGAAATGCTGCTCTCCGGCAGCGTCTCCTCGGTCAGCAACGCGCTGAGCGGGCGCATCGCCGGGTTGATCGGCATACAGCGCAGCGGCGAGCCGGGCGAGGACGTCTCCGAGTTCTGGATCCGCGGCATCAGCACCTTCGGCGCCGGGCGCAACGCCCTGGTGCTCATCGACGGCATCGACCGCGGAGCCTCCAGCCTCAACGAGCTGGCGCCGGAGGACATCGAAAGCTTCTCCATCCTCAAGGATGCCACCGCCACGGCCGTCTACGGCGCTCGCGGCGCTAACGGCGTCATCCTCATCAACACGAAGCGCGGGCAGGAGGGCAAGATCTCCATCAACGCCAACATCAAAACGATGGTGGAGACGCTCCCCCGGCTGCCGGAGTACCTGCGGGCGTACGATTATGCCCGCCTCGCCAACGAGGCCAGCGTGGTGCGCGGCGGGGGCACCGTCTACTCGCCGGCGACGTTCGATATCATCCGCTATAACATGGATCCCGACCTGTTCCCGGACGTGAGCTGGCAGGAGGAGATCCTCCGGAAGCACACGTATGGCGTGCAGGGGAACATCAGCATCTCCGGCGGCGGCAAGTTGGCCAAGTATTACATGAGCGGCTTTTACCGCACCAACGACGCTATATATAAGGAGAACGGCATGGAACGATACCACTCCAACGTGCGCCGCGACCAGTACACTTTCCGCAGCAACATCGACGTGGACGTGACGTCGCGGACGCGCGTAAGCCTCCTGCTGTCGGCCAAGCTGGTGGATATGAACCGTCCGGGCCTGGGCACGACCACCAGCATCTGGAACGCGCAGGCGAATATCACCCCGCTGACGGTGCCGGTGATCTATTCCAACGGGCAGTTCCCCTCCTACGGGGCGGGCAACAACACGTCGCCGACGGTGCTGCTGAACCAAACGGGATTTATCACCGAGCGCACCAACTCGGTGGAGTCCCTGCTGCAAATAGGGCAAGACCTGGGGATGATCGCCGAGGGGTTGAAGGTGACGGGGTCGATCTCGTTTGATAACCTGAACTTCCACCGCACCAGCCGCACGAAGATGCCCGATTTGTACATGGCCTCAGACCGCAACTGGAACACGGGAGAGCTGATTACCACCCGGACGGTGGTGGCACAGCCGATGAAGTTCGCGAGCACCTCCTACGGGCGGCGGACGATTTACGCGGAGGCGAAGTTGGATTACAACGTCTCCTTCGGCGACCGGCACCGCGCCAGCGCCCTCTTCCTCTACCAGCAGAAGGATTACCAGCGGACAGACGTGACGGACGAGCTGCTCTCGATCCCCGAACGCGACCAGGGTATTGCCGGGCGCCTCACCTACTCCTACAACGATCTCTACTTTATCGAGGGCAACTTCGGCTACAACGGCTCGGAGAATTTCCCGAAGGGGCAACGCTTTGGCTTCTTCCCGTCGGTGGCGCTCGGGTGGGTAGTCTCCAACCACGAGTGGGTGAAGCAACATCTTCCCTTTATCAACAACCTGAAATTGCGCTACTCCTACGGTCTGGTGGGCAATGACGAGATAGAGAATACCCGCTTCCCCTACCTCTCCACCGTGGACATGTCGGCGCGAGGCTACGTCTTCGGCGACACGCGGCAGGCGGGGCAAACCGGCATCTCCGAAGACGCCATCGGCTCCACCGGTCTGGTGTGGGAGCAGGCCGTCAAGCAGAATTGGGGCGTCGACCTGCAGCTGTGGAACTCCCTGAACGTCGTCGTGGATGCCTTCGTGGACAATCGCGACAACATCTTCATGAAACGCGCCTCGCTGCCCGGCACGATGGGCATCGGCAACAAAACCGTGTGGGGCAACGTCGGCAAGATGAAGAGCTGGGGCGCCGACGGCACGGCCTCGTACACCCGCGCTTTCGGCGACTTCAACATGGAGCTGCGCGGCAACTTCACCTTTACCCGCGACAAAATCATTGACTACGACGAGGTGCCGCCGCGCTACCCCTACATGGCGCACAAGGGCACCAGCAACGACGTCACCCGCGGCCTCATCGCCCTGGGCTTGTTCAAGGACGAGGCGGACGTGAGGAGCAGTCCCGCGCAATTCGGCGAGGTGCTGCCGGGCGACATCAAGTACCAGGACGTTAACGGCGACGACCGCATTGACGATGACGACATCGTGCCCATCGGCAACTCCAACATCCCCAAGTTGCAGTACGGTTTTGCCGGCAGCCTCTCCTGGCGGGGGGTCGACTTCAACATCTTCTTCCGCGGCTCCAGCAAGGTGGACTACTTCATGGGCGGCGCGGGGTACTACCCCTTCTCCGGCGGACGCACGGGCAACGTGCTCAGCATCGTCAAGCAACAGAAGAACCGCTGGACGCCCGTCTCTTACTCCGGCGACCCGGCCACGGAGAATCCCAACGCCCGCTTCCCCCGCCTCACCTATGGCGAGAACCTCAACAACAACCGCAACTCCTCCTTCTGGCTGGCCGACGCCAGCTTCCTCCGCCTGAAGACGCTGGAGATCGGCTACACCCTCCCGAAACATTGGGCGGAGAAGGTGGCCATGACCAACTTCCGCGTGTCGCTCATCGGCGATAACCTCCACGTGTGGGACAAGGTGAAGCTCTGGGATCCCGAACAGGCCAGCAGCAACGGCGCCGTCTACCCGTTGACGCGCTCGTACTCCGTCGTCGTGCAATTTTCATTCTAACAACAGAAGATCATGAACATCACACATATCATTAAAAAGAGCCTGCTCCCCATCCTGGCGGGCGCGGCAATGTGTCAGTCCTGCAATTTCCTGGACATCGACCCGTATATCACCGACCTGGCGACGATGGATTCCGTTTTCAAGCGCCAGGAGTACGTGCAGCAGTACCTCAACAACGTCTATAGCTACATCCCCGATCCGGGGGCGCTCACCGTTTCGCAATCCATGTCGCTCCCCTGGGTGCTGATCACCGACGAGGGGATGTCCACCGTCAAACGCGCCGGGCACCCCTATAACTATTTCGCCAACAACGAGCTTTCGTCCGATGACCTCTACGGCTATAGCAGTCGCTGGAACGACCTCTACGAGGGCATCCGCAAGGCCGACATCTTCCTCCGCGACGTGCACAAGTGCACCGAGGCCACCGACCTCAAGCGGCAGGAGTGGGCGGGCGAGGCCATCTTCCTGAAGGCGTACCTCTACTTCGAGCTGATGCTGATGTTTGGCCCGGTGCCCATCGCCCCGCCACCCGTCTCCCTGGACACGCAGATTGAGGAGCTTTTTATCGAACGCGACACCTGGGACGCCTGCAGCGACCACGTGACCGGGTTGCTGAAAGAGGCCATCCGACTGCTCCCCACCTTCTACCCCGAAGCGGGCGACATCGGCAAGCCCACCAAGAACTCCGCCATGGCCGTCCTCTCGCGCCTGACGCTCTACACCGCCAGCCCCCTGTACAACGGCGAGAATGCCGAGTTCTCCGGATTTATCAACACCGCCGGCGTTCCCTACCTCAACCCGGACAAGAACAACGAGAAGTGGGGCGTCGCCGCCGCTTCCGCCAAGCAGCTGGTGGAGATCAAGCCCGCCGACCTCTACACCATCCCCTCCATGCACAACACCCCGCGTCCTCCCGTGCCGGCGTCCGACCAGGCCGCTTTCCCCAACGGCGTTGGCGGCATCGACCATTTCCACTCCTACTCGGACATGTTCAACGGCGTCTGCCAGCTGGCGTCGGACAACATGGAGATACTTTTTAGTCGCCAGGGCACCTCCGTCAACGCGGCCAACCGCTACCTCTCGCCCACGATCACCAACGGCTACGCGTCCGTCAACCTGACGCAGAACCTCGTCGATGCCTACTACATGGCCAACGGGCGCACCATACAGGATGCCACCCCCGACTGCCCGTACGACACCGGCTACACGACCAACGACTCCACCTTCTCCGGTCAGCGCGAGACGGACGGCTTCACCATCCTCGGCGGCACCCACCGCTGGTATCTCAACCGCGAGATGCGCTTCTACGCCACCGTCGTGTTCAACAACTCCTACGTCCCCTCCATCTCCACGCCGGCGGCCTCGGTGAATCTCGTGGACGGACGCGTGGCCAAGTTCTATTTCAACTCGCAGAGCGGGAAGGATCTCGCCGCCACCACCACCTGGGGCGCCGGGGCGATAGAGACGGAGCTGTATCCCATGACCGGCTATCTCTGCCGCAAGTTCATCGGCCCGGAGGATTCCTGGCATGGCGCCGCCCACCAGACCACCAAGTATATGGCTGTCTACCGCATGGCCGAGGTGTACCTCAACTACGTGGAGGCGATGAACGAGCTGGAGCAGCCCTATACCATCGACGGGGTGACCGTCTCCCGCGACGCCGCGGAGATGAAGAAGTACTTTAACATGATCCGCTACCGCGCCGGCCTCCCCGGTATCACCGATTCCGACGCGGCGGACAAGCAACGGATGCGCGACCTGATCCTCCGCGAACGACAAATTGAGTTTGCCTGGGAGGGACGCCGATACTTCGACCTCCGCCGCACCAAGCAGGCCGTCATCTACGAGAACCAGCCCGTCCGCGGTGTCAACGTCGACGCCCGTTCTACCGATCCCGACGCCTTCCACACCATCGTCCGCGTCAACCAGCGCGCCTGGACGTACAAGGTGTTTACCTCGCGGCAAACCTTTTTCCCCATCCTCAAAACGGAGATCAACAAAAACCCGAAGCTCCAGCAACTGCCGGGGTATTGACATAACCATTTAATTACAGGAAACATGAAAAAAGTGTATACATACCTCGCGGGGGTCATCGCCATGCTCCTCGCGGCGTCCTGCAACGGCGACGTCGACTTCGGCGAGCAGTACAAGAAGACCCTCTACTTCGTCGACAGCAAGAATCTCCTCCACGCGGTGGACTACGCCTATGGCGCGGAGGATAACAAGCTCCTCTTTTCCGTCTACTGCGCCTCATCCCAGCCGATAGACCGGGAGGTGAACGTCCTGCTGGCCGTCGACGTGCGCGCCCTCGACTCGCTCAACACCCAGCGACGCCTCGAGAACCCGCTCTACGAGGACAAGGTGCTGCTCCCCTCCTTCCGCTACGAGTTGCCCGCCGCGCCCACCATCACCATCCGCCCCGGGGCGCGGTACGGCACCCTCGAACTGCCCGTCACCCTCGACGGCATTGACGCCGACGTGGCCTACGCCCTCCCGCTTACCATCGTCTCCAACGACGCCGGCTATGACGTGAATCCCGCCCTGCGCTCCATCGTTCATGAAATCGTCATGATCAACGAGTACACGGGCGACTACTCCGGCTCGTCCGCCGAGGAGGCGGGATCCATCCGCCCCGTCCTCCCGACGATGAAAGCCATCTCCGCCAACCAGGTGCGCGTGGTGGTGCACGACATGGAGGACAATGCCGACTATCTCGCCACCAACTACATGCTGCTCACCATCCACCCCAACAGCACGGTCAGCATCACCCCCTGGGAAAGCGCCGACGTGCAGGAGCTGCCGGGTAGTTTCTACGACCGCGTTCTCCAGAGCTTCGAGCTGCACTACCGCGCGGCCGGGAAGGTCATCACCGAGAAAATCACCAACATCGACGCCCCCAAGATTGAACAATAAACCCGCGAAACAATGAAAAACATGATTAAAATAGCCATGATCGCCGCCACCTGCGGCATCTTGGCGCTGACCTCCTGCAAGGACGAAAAGCAGGAAGAGGATAAACCGATAGCCGTCCAAAGCGTCACCACGCTCCCGGACAGCATCGCCGTCCGCGTGGACGAAACGCGACCGGTCATTGTCACCGTCGCGCCCCTCGGCGCCGACCAGCAAGTGCTGTGGATCAGCGCCGACACCGCCATTGCTACCGGCGGGGGAGGATCCGTCAGGGGAAAGGCCGTCGGGCAAACCGTCATCACCATTGCCTCCGTCTTCAACCGCGAGAAGTTTAGCACCGTGCACGTCACCGTCAGCCACGCCCTCGTGCAGGAGATCACGGTGGATAACCCCGCGCTCTCCATCGTCGTTGGGGAGGCGGCGTTTGTCAGCCCCTCCGTGTTGCCCGTCACCGCGTACCAGGAGGTGATCTGGTCGGTGGATGACCCGACTGTCGCCACCGTCAGCAACGGACTCATCACGGCCATCGCCACGGGCACGGCCACCATCACCATCACCTCCGCGGCTGATCCCACCAAATTCACCACCGTGCGCGTCACCGTCATCACGACCCCCGTGGCAAGCGTCAGCGTAGACCTTTCCACCGTCACCCTCTTCCCCGGCGACACGCGAACGATCACCCCCACCGTTCTCCCCGCGGAGGCTGACCAGGCCATCACGTGGACGGTGGACTACCCGGCCGTCGCCACCGTCAGCAACGGCGTCATCACGGCCGTCGGTCCGGGCATGGCCACCGTCACGGTATCCTCCGCGACGGATCCCACCAAGTTCGACACCGTCGCCGTGACGGTCGACACCCCAGGCCCCTCGATGGTCTTCGCCTCGGCCTACGGCATCTGGGACTTTGACGATCCCTCCGACATGGAGCACGCCACCGTCGGTAACGACCTCGTCTTCGTCACCGTCCACCCGCGCACCGTCAACGGCACGGGCGCCGCGATCACCTCCATCGCCGGCCCATCGTCCAGCAACAAGGCCATCACCGTCCCCGTCGTCACCTACCTCCAGGCCGACCACGGCATACCCGCCAACGGCGGCGGCAACAACGTCAACATCTGGAGCGTGATGTTAGACATCCGCGTTCCCGTCTTCGGCAGGTACTACTCCCTCTTCCAGACGGAGGTGGCCGCACTCACGGGCGCCAATGATGCCGACTACTTCATCCGCAACAACGCCACCGGCCTCCTCGGCGGGGCCGGGAACAACTACTCGCCGGGTGGCGAGCTGACCCTTGGCCAATGGCATCGCGTGGTGATTGTCACCGACAACACCCTCCCCTACGCGACAGCCCGGAGCACCTACGTGGACGGGGTATTTATCTTCGCCGGCTTCTCCGCCGCCTCGCCGCTTGACTCCCGCCACACCCTCTCCACCGCCGGCGTGCTCTTCTTCGAGGACGACAGCAAGGAAGACAACGAGCTGGATTGCGCCGCCATAGCCATCTGGGGACGCGCCCTGACCTCCTCGGAGGTGCAGATACTCGGCTCGCCGCAATAGCGTGCCGCGATAGTTCGCCAAAGACACGTCTGCACCCCTTGCAGGCGTGTCTTCAAGCGAACGCCCGGTAAAACAAATTAAAGAGTGATGACATGAAAACAAACATTTACCTGCTCGCGTGCATCCTGCTGGCGAGCGTCGCCGCCTGCCGGTCGGGCGATGACATTGAGCCGGAACCCCTGCCGCCGCCGGAGCCGAGCTTTTGCTCCACGATCAAGGAGGTGGTGATTCCCACCGCCCTCGCGGCAGTGCTCGACACCGACCTGACCTTCGAGGGCAAGGGCTTCGCCGTCGGCGATTCCATCAAGATGATGAACGTGGTGGCCACGGGCGGGCGACGGGATTTCGCCGCCAGGGTAACGGCCGTCACCGCCGGCGCCTTCACGTTTACCGTGCCGGCCAACATGACGTCGGGAAAGTACGCCATCAATATCTCCCGCGGCGACCTGGAGTGCTCGCTCGGCGTCTGCACGCTCACCCTCGGCGCCAACGTGCCGCCGCGTGCCGGGATGACCCTCCGCGGGATGGTGGCGAACGACGGCGCGGGCATCGCCGGGGTGGTGGTGTCCGACGGGTACGAGGTGACGACGACCGACAATAACGGTCGCTACTATATCTCCTCGGCAAAGAAGAACGGCTTCGTCTTTATCTCCGTGCCGGGGAATTACGAGGTGGCGAACGAGGCCTATTTCCCGCTCTTTTTCCAGCGGGTGAATAGCGCCGACCCCTCCGCGGAGGAGCAGCACGACTTCGCCCTGACGCCCGTCGATAACCGTCGGCACGCCGTGGTGGTGATGGCGGATTTCCACCTGGCCAACCGCGGGTTCACGCGGGAGCTGGAGCAGTTTGACGCCTGGCTGCCGGATATCAATGCCACGATTGCCGCGCAGGAGGCCGCCGGGAAGCGGGTGTACGGCCTGACGCTGGGCGATTTGGTGTACGATGCCTACTGGTACGCCTCCGACCCGCCGTTTCTCTTTCCCGATTTCATGGCGAGGATGAACAAGGTGCGTTGCACCACCTTCCACACCATGGGCAACCACGATTACTCGCCGGACGAGGGCAGCGATTGGCAGCGCGAGCAGCCGTGGCGCGAGACGATGGGGCCTACCTACTACTCCTTCAACCTCGGCAACGTGCACTACGTGGTGCTGGATAACATGGTAGCCCGCCAGACGTCGGGCTACGAAACGCGAGTCTCCGACGAGCAGCTGGCCTGGCTGCGGAAAGATCTGGCCACGGTGACCGACAAGAGCGCCCCGCTGGTGGTGGCCATGCACGTGCCGCTGTACCAGATTCCCAGCGTCACCGGCACGGCGGGCTACGGCCTCACCGGCGGGGCGACGCTGCGCGCGTGCTGGTCGGCCTTCACCAACGTGCAGGTGCTGACGGGACATTCGCACAGCAACTTCACGCACCGTCCCGCGACGGGCATGGAGGAGCACAACATCGGCGCCATCTGCGCCACCTGGTGGTGGACGGGGCGAAACGCCGATGCCGATAACCACATCTGCGGCGACGGGTCGGTGGGCGGTTACGCGGTCTTCGATTTCGACGGCGCCCGCCTCGCCGAGTGGTACTACAAGAGTTTCGGCTACTCCCGCGACTACCAATTCCGCGCCTACGACCTGAACGCCGTGCACATCACCCCGGCGCGCTACGCCCCAAACGCCACGGCGGCGGAACAGGCGGAGCTGATCGCGTTCGCCGGCCCCTACGCCACGGCAAACACCCGCAACGAAGTGCTGATAAACGTCTTCGCGTACGGAGCGGGATGGTCGCTGGAGGTGACGGAGGGGGGCGTCCCGCTCGCGGTCACGCGGGTAAAGGCGTTAGACCCGCTGCACATCATCTCCTACGAGGCGCCGATGCTGAACCGACACAACACCGCGAACATGCCCACGCTGGCCGACAACACCCACATGTTTCGCGTGCAGGCTTCCAGCGCGACGTCGACGCTGGTGATCAAGGCCGCGGACGGTTTCGGGCATGTTTACACGGAGACGATGACGCGTCCCAAAGCGTTTAATTGTGCCACGCGATAGGCGTGGCTTGATAAAATAAATATGAAAAGAATTTTGATAAACATCGCGCTACTTTTCCCGGTAGCCTTGCTTCTCTCCTGCGGCGGTGGCGGCGGGACGTTTACCACCGGCGACCCCGCCCGCGCGGGTTTTGACGCGGCCCGATTGCAACGCGTGGATTCGCTGATGGCCAAGTACACGCGCGAGGGGCTGATGCCCTGCGTCGTCTCCTTCGTGGCGCGCCGCGGGCAAGTCGTGCATCACGCCGCCTACGGTTTCAAGGACGCGGAGGCGGGCGTGCCCGCGGCCGTGACGGATATCTACCGCGAGGCCTCGCAGACGAAGGCGATCACGGCGGCCGTCCTCCTGTCGCTGTGGGAGGAGAACTATTTCCACCTGGACGACCCGCTGAAGCTCTACCTCCCGGCCTTCGCCAATCCCCGCGTGCGGGTGTCGGGGAGCGTCGAGACCGGCGACCTCGTCACGCGGCCGGCGAAGCGGGATATCACCATCCGCCATCTCCTGTGCCACTCCTCGGGCTACGGCTACGGGGCGTTTGGCGAGGATCTCCGCGTGATCAACTACCCCGATCCCGTGGAGACGGCCGAGGTGGTGGAGCGCGTAGCCCGCACCCCGCTGATGCACGATCCGGGAGAGAATTACACCTACGGCTTCGGCCTCGACATCGCCGGACACCTCGCCGAGGTGCTCACCGGAAAGAGCCTCGACGTGCTGATGCGCGAGCGGATATTCGAGCCGCTCGGCATGAACGACACCCACTTCTACCTGCCCGCCGACAAGCGCGATCGCCTGGTGAAGATGTACCGCCGCGACACGGATTCCACCCGCTGTTACCCCGAACCCGACGTCCTGGAGCAAACCTATCCCCTGGCCACCAACCAGCCCTACCACGGCGGCGGCGCCGGGCTGTGCGGGACGATCGGGGACTACGCCAAGTTTTGCCAGATGATCCTCGACAAGGGGGTGTTCAACGGCCGCCGCGTGCTGGGACGCAGGACGGTGGAGCTGATGACGGCCAATCACCTGGCCACCTCCCGCGCCTCCCGGCAGTACGGCCTCGGGATGGGGATCATCGCCGACGGCGATTATCCCGCCAACATCATGTCGCCGGGAACGGTGCGATGGGGGGGCGCCTACAAGACGGAGTTCCTTATCGACCCGAAGGAGGAGATGATCATCCTGATGTATGTCAACATGACCACCTTCCATCGCCCCGCCCTCTATAACCGCTTCCTGGCCTCCGTCTACCAGGCCATGCAATAATCAATCTTTGGCATGAAAACACACGCGATTATCCTCCTCGCCGCCCTGTCGCTCTCCTGCGGGAGCCGCCGCGAGGAGATCATCTTCACCCCCGGCGCCCCCTGGCCGGACAACAACGGCGTCCACATCAACGCCCACGGCGGCGGCATCCTGCAGCGGGGCGACATATACTACTGGTACGGCGAGCACAAGGTGGCCGGGGCTGCCGGCAACGTCGCCCGCGAGGGGGTGCGCTGCTACTCTTCCCGCGACCTGCTGCACTGGACGGACGAGGGCATTGTCCTCCCCGTCGTCAAGGGCGCCCGCCACTCCCCCGTGCTGGAGGAGGGGTGCATCATCGAGCGACCCAAGGTGATCTACAACAGCCGCACGAAGAAGTACGTCATGTGGTTCCACTACGAGCCGGCCAACCACCGCTACGACTGCTCGTACAGCGGCGTGGCCACGGCCGATAGCCCGACGGGGAGGTTCAAGCTGCTGCACTACGGCAGGCAAAACGCCGGGTGCCTCCCCCTCAACGCCCTCCCGCTGCACGCCAGCCGCGTCTACAACCCGGAGAAGAATTACCCCGGCGGTAGCCTGCCCCGCCATCCCGACTCGCTGAACCTCATCGCGCGCGACTTTGACGGCGGGCAGATGGCGAGGGACATGACCCTCTTCCTCGATGACGACGGCAAGGCGTACCACATCTACTCCTCCGAAAACAACAGCACGCTCCACGTCTCCCTCCTCGACGACGACTACACCAACTACTCCGGCACGTACGCCCGCCTCTTCGTCAACCGCTTCATGGAGGCGCCCGCCATGTTCAAGCGCGAGGGACGCTACTACCTCATCATGTCCGGCTGCACCGGCTGGGCGCCCAACGCCGGCAGGGCGGCCGTCGCCGATTCGATATGGGGGACGTGGGAGGAGCTGCAAAACCCCTTCCGCGGCGAGGACGCGGGGGTATCCTTCCGCTCGCAATCCACCTTCGTCCTGCCCGTGCAGGGGGAGGAGACGCGCCTCGTCTACATGGGCGACCGCTGGAACCCGAAGGATGCCATCGACGGCCGCTACATCTGGCTCCCCGTCACCTTCGAGGGGAAACAGCCCGTCATCCGCTGGATGGATTCATGGACACTTCAATAACCGGCAGTGATGAAACGACTAACGCTCCTTCTCCTCCTCGCCGCGCTCTCTGGCACGGCGGCGGCTGATCGCGTCGACTCGCTGCTGACCATCCTCCGCGACCCGGCGAACCCCCGCGTGCTGGTCGTCGCCCATCGCGGCGACTGGCGAAACGCCCCCGAAAACTCCCTGGCGGCCGTCGACCGCGCCATCCGCCTGGGCGTGGACATGGTGGAGGTGGACGTCCGCCTGACCCGCGACGGCGTCCCCGTGCTGATGCACGACGCCACCATCGACCGCACCACCAACGGTCGGGGCAAGGTGGCCGACTACACCCTCGCGGAGCTGCGCCGCTTTCGCCTGAAGGACGCCCTCGGCACCGCGCTGGCCGCCCAACCCGTGCCTACGCTGGAGGAGGTGATGACCCTCTGCCGCGACCGCGTGCTGGTGAATGTCGACAAGGCAGGCGATTACATGGATCGCGTGCGACCCGTGCTGATCTCCACCGCCACCGCCCGACAGGTCGTCTACAAGGGCGACCGCCCCTACCGCGAGGTGCGCGAACGGTACGGCGCCCTCCTCGACAGCATCCTCTACATGCCCATGATCCTCGCCGAACGGGAGGATATGGAGGCCTACATCAACGACTTCATCGCCCTCTACCGCCCCGTGGCGTTCGAGATCTCTTACAAGAGCGTCTCCTCGCCAATCTACGCGTGCATCGGGAAACTCAAGCAAGCCGGCTGCCGCGTGTGGACGAACTCCCTGTGGCCGTCCAACAACGCCGGCCACGACGACGAACGCGCCGTGCTGGATCCCGACGCCAACTGGGGATGGCTCGTCGACCAGGGCACCAACATCATCCAAACCGACCGACCCCGCGAGCTGCTCGACTACCTCGCCCGCGTCGGCAAGCGATAACTTAATGTTCACCAAAAAAAATCAAACCACATGACAACCAGAATCATCCTCCCCCTCCTCCTCGCCGCCTTCCCCCTCCGGGTCATCGCCCAGGGCAGCGGCATCGCCACCGACCTCCCCGCGCCGGTCTCCGTCTACTGCAACTGGGCATCCTACGACGAACTCTCCGACACCGTCCTCCTCTCCGAAGCCCTGGCCTTGCGCGAGTTGGACGAAATCCTGCGCCTGCGCCAACAGGGCGTCCGCTTCGACTATTACCTGATGGACGCCTTCTGGTTCGCCCCCGACGGCGCCTACCGCGCGTGGAAAAAGCCCGCCTGGCCGCAAGGCCCCGACCGCTGGCTGGAGGCTTGCAAGGCCAACAACCTCATCCCCGGCCTGTGGTTTGCCACCAACAGGCACATCCGCAAGGGGCTGCTCACCGCCGCACCGGAGTGGGCAAACTCGCTGGCCACCAACAACGAATCTTACTGCCTGTTCGAGGGCGATTTCCTCGCCCACCTGATGGAAAGCTTCCAAATGTACGCCGACAAGGGGGTGCGACTGTTTAAACTCGACTTCGCCAACTTCGGCGCGGCCACCGAGGAGGGGCGAAAAAAATATACCCGCGAGCAAATCATCGAAAAAAACCAGCAAGCCTTCAAACAAGCCATCCGCGACTTCCGGGCGAAAAACCCCGACGTCATCATCATCGCCTACAACGGCTTCGGCGGCTACATCAACAACACCATCACCCCCTTCCCGGCGACGGCCGACCTGCGCTGGCGATGGCTGGAAACCTGTGAAACCCTC
>JAIRXZ010000085.1 GCA_031267995.1 Odoribacteraceae bacterium
TGGTGGTGCAAAAGACCGGTCTTCTAACGGTCCGGCCAGGTCTTCTGCACCACCATCACGGTGGCTGAGCTTGTCGAAGCCCATGTCTTCTAACGTTCCGGCCATCTCTTCTGCACCACCACTACGGTGGCTGAGCTTGTCGAAGCCCATGCCTTCTCTATACCTGCTGTATAGCGCGTCGATTGTAAAAGAAAAAAAGATATGAAAAGAAAAACCTTGCTCATCGCCGCCTGCCTCCTGGCGCTGCTTCCGGGAATAGCGGCACAAGCCCCGGCCAACAACGCCCCGGACGCCTCCGCGCTGGAGTGGCAACTGTGGTGCTACAGGCCGAACGTGTGGAGAATGAACTTCGATTTTAATCGCCTCGCCGGTACCCAGGCGGAACACGCCGCGCCGATGCGGGTGCCCGGATCCGTCCAGGCGGCGCTGCTGGAAGCCGGCCTCATCGAGGACTGGAACATCGGGCTGAACAGCTTCAAGATGGAGTGGATAGAAAATCGCCACTGGTTAGTGACGGCGCGCGTCCCCGACGATCTCCTGCCCGGCGACGGCGAAAAGCTATTCCTCCAGTGCGACGGGCTGGACTATAAAGGAATTTTTCTCGTCAACGGGCAAGAGGCCGGGCGGTTCGATAACGCCTTCCTGCCCTACGCGTTCCCCCTCAGCCCCTTTTTAAAGGAGGGCGGCAACACCATCGCGTTCGTCTTCGAGTGCCCGCCGGAGAACCTCGCGCAGATCGGGTGGACATCCCGGATCACCGACTGGAAGCCGCGGTTTAATTACGGCTGGGACTGGATGCCCCGGATCGTGCAGACGGGCATCTGGGACGATCTCTACTTTCGCGTCGTCAAGGAGGGTGAGCCCGCGTTCGAGGATATCCGCGTGATTGCCTCCGCGAGCAAGACGGGGGACATCGGGACGCTCACCATCGACGTGAAGACGAGCGCGCCCGCCATAGTCCGCGTCGCGCTCTCCGACGCGCGCGGGAAAAAGCTGCTGGAGGAGACCCTCCCCGTCGACAAGCAAGGCGCGCGCCGGACGTGGGAAAAGCTGAAGATACGCCGCTGGTGGCCAAACGGCCTCGGCGAGCAACCCCTCTACAACGTGCAAATCACGCTGACGGGCGAGGGCGGCGACATCCGGCAAGAGACCCGCCGCGTCGGTTTCCGGCACGTCGAGTGGCTGCCGTGCGAGGGCGCCCCGCGGGAGGCCGACCCGTGGATTTGCAGCGTCAACAACCGCCCCCTCTTCCTGCAGGGGGTCAACTGGACGCCCATCCGTCCCAATTTCGCCGACTTGAAGCGGGAGGATTACGTCAAGCGATTGCAACTGTACCGGGAACTCGGCGTGAATACCATCAGGGTGTGGGGCGGCGGCTTCCCCGAAAAGAGGTGGCTCTACGACCTGTGCGACGAGCTGGGCATACTCGTCTGGCAGGACTTTCCCCTCAGCTCGTCGGGACTTGACAACTATCCCCCCGAAGGCTTGAGCGAGGTGCACGCCATGACGCGCATCGCCGCGCGCTACGCCCAGCGCCTCCGCCACCACGCCAGCCTGCTGCTGTGGTGCGGCGGCAACGAGCTGTACGAACGGGGCGACACCGAGCCGGTCAGCGACACCCACGTGATGATTGACGCGATCAAAAACGCGCTCGCGCTGCACGACGCCTCGCGCCGGTTTATCGTCGCCTCGCCCTCCGGCATGAACATTTACGCGGATCGCGCCAGCTTCGGCTCCGGCAAAAACTGGGAGGTGCACGGCCCCTGGAACCTCGCGGCATGTTACGCGGAGACGGACAAAACCATGAGCGCCGTGGAGGATTACTGGTCGCGCGACGACGCCCTTTTCCGCTCGGAGGTGGGCGTCCCCGGCGCCATGTCGCTCGACGCGATGAACAAGTACAGGGGCGATTACGCGCTGCTCCCCGCGAGCATCGAGAACCCCCTCTGGCGCGCGACGGTGAGCTGGTGGATCGAGTGGGAGGAGTACATCGAGGCCAACCCCGACGCGGCCAATGACGCCGGCGAGTACGTCCGCTGGAGCCAGGAGCGGCAGTCGCGCGGCCTCGCCATCGCGTTGAAAAAAGCCAAGGATCGATTCCCCGCCTGTGGCGGATTCATCATCTGGATGGGGCACGACAGCTTCCCCTGCATGGTCAACACCTCCATCCTGGATTTCGACGGGAACCCCAAGCCCGTCGCCCGCGCGCTGTCCGAAATATGGCGCGATAACTCCGTGAAAACAAAGCCATGAAAAAGATCCTTGCCCTGCTGCTCGCCCTCAACGCGGCGTGCGCGCCGTCGAACCTCGAATACGTCGACCCCACCATCGGCGGCGTTGGCCTGATCCTCGAGCCGACGCGCCCCACCGTCCACCTGCCCAACGCCATGCTGCGATCGCACCCGATGAAAAACGACCAGCTGGACGATCAAATTCACTACTTTCCCCTGAACGTCGCCTCGCACCGCGTTGCCCACGTCTTCCGCTTCCTCCCCGCGAGCGGCGGCGACCCGTGGGGAGAGTCGTTCACCATCGAGACGGAAAAGGCCGCGCCGCACTACTACCGCGCCGCGTCGGAGCTCGAGGGGAACACCATCGAGTTTACCCCCGCCGCCCGTTCCGCCATCTTCCGGGCGACCTTCGCGGGCGACGCCTTCCTCCGCCTCTCCCTCCACGGCAACGACGGGGAGCTGCGCGTCGACGGTCGCGCCGTCACCGGCACGGAGCGTTTCAACGGCATGACCGCCTATCTCTACGCCGAAACGGACGCGGAGGTAGCGGAGGCTATCGCCCGCGACAACAACCGGCAATTGCTCCTGCGCCTGCCCGCCGGCACGAAAACGGCGCGCTTCAAGTACGGCATCTCCTACATCAGCATCGACCAGGCGCGCCAAAACCTGAACAACGAGATTCCCTCCTGGGACTTCGACGCCGTGCAGCGCGACGCCCGCCGCGCCTGGGAGGATCTCCTCTCCCGCGTCCGCGTGGAGGGCGGCACCGAGGCGCAGAAGCGGGTCTTCTACACCGCCCTCTACCGCTGCCACGAGCGGTCGGTGGACATCAACGAATACGGTCGCTACTACAGCGCCTTCGACGGGCAGGTGCACGCCTCGGACGCTCCCTTCTTCGTGGACGATTGGCTTTGGGACACCTACATTGCCCTGGAGCCGCTCTTCATGATCATCGACCCCGCGAAGGCGGCCGAGCGCCTCCGTTCCTACGTCGCCATGTACGAGCAGGGGGGATGGATGCCCTCCTTCGCCGTCGTCTTCGGCGACTGGCCGGCCATGACGGGCAACAACGCCGCCATCTGGATGACGGACGCCTGGGCGAAGGGCGTGCGCGACTTCGATTTCGAGAAAGCATACGCCGGCATCAGGAAAAACTCCCTGGAGGGCACCCTCCTCCCCTGGCGCAACGGCCCCGCCACGTCCCTGGACACCTTCTACAACGAGCATGGATACATGCCCGGACTGCGCCCCGGCGAGCAGGAGACCGTCAAGGAGGTCGACCCCGACTGGGAGAAACGCCAAAGCGTCTCCGTCACCATCGACAACAGTTACAGCGACTGGTGCATCGCGCAGATGGCAGGCTACGCCGGTCGCGACGACGACAGGGAGCTGTTCCTCCGCCGCGCGCTCAACTACCGGAACATCTTCCGCGCGGAGAAGGGATTCGTCTGGCCGAAGGACGCGAACGGGGAGTGGATCGAGCCTTTCGACCCCCGCTCGGCCGGCCGCGAGTACTTCACGGAGAACAACGCCTACACCTTCAACTGGTCGGCCAAGCACGACCTCCACGGCCTCTTTGCCCTCATGGGCGGCCGCGAACAGGCCATGGCCAAGCTCGACGCCCTCTACCGCGAGGAGCTGGGCGCCCCCAAGTTCATCTTCTGGCGCACGCAGCCGGACGCCTCCGGGCTTGTCGGGCAGTTCGTCATGGGCAACGAGCCATCCCTGCACATCCCCTATCTCTACAACTACCTCGGCGCGCCGTGGAAAACCCAAAAGCGCGTCCGCGCGCTGCTGGACGCCTGGTTTACCGACAACATCTTCGGCATCCCCGGCGACGAGGATGGCGGCGGCCTCTCCTCCTTCGTCGTCTTCTCGATGATGGGCTTCTTCCCCGTGACGGCCGGCGTGCCGGTCTACAACATCGGCAGCCCCGTCTTCACCAAAGTCACCATCGACCTCCCCGGCGGCAAGCGCTTCATCATCCGCGCGCCGGAGAGTTCCGCGACGAACAAGTACATCCAAAGCGCCTGGCTCGACGGCGAAACCCTTTCCAAACCCTGGTTCGCGCACCAGGCGCTCGTCAACGGCGGCACCCTGGAGCTGCGCGTGGGCGATAAACCCAACACCGCCTGGGGCAGCGGCGACGAGGACTCGCCCCCATCCAGCAACGATTATAAACCCATAACAAATTAAACCATGGAACGACAAGGAATCATTTCAGCAGGAAACTGGCTGATCGATCACATCAAGATGATCGATGCCTGGCCGGAGCGCGGCAACCTCACCAACATCCGCTTCATCGCCAAGCGCGCCCCCGGCGGCTGCTCGCACAACGTGCTGGTAGACCTGGCGCGCATGCAAACCGGCATACCCCTGTGGGCCGGGGGCATCGTCGGCGACGACGACGACGGCAACTACATCCTCGGCAAGGTGCGCGAAAACGGCATCGACGACCGCTACATGTCCGTCCGTCCGGGCGTCTCCACCTCCTTCACGGACGTCATGTCCGAGACCTCCACCGGCGCCCGCACCTTCTTCCACCACCGCGGGGCAAACGCCATCCTCGACCACACCGACTTCGAGGCGATGGACGCCCCCGCCAAGATCTTCCACCTCGGCTACCTCCTCCTCCTCGACCGCCTGGACGCCGCCGACGAACAGCACGGCACCGTCGCCGCCAAAGTCCTGCGCCACCTGAAGGCGAAGGGCTACGCCACCTCCGTCGACGTCGTCTCCGAGCAGGGGCAGCGATTCCGCGACGTCGTCACCCCCTGCCTCAAGTACGTCGACTACATGATATGCAACGAGGTGGAGGCCTCCGCCTGCACCGGCATCGACCTGCGGGACGACGCCGGCATCCTCCCGGAAAACCTCCCGCGGGCGGCCGCCTGCCTCTTCGACCAGGGCGTGAACCGGCTGGTGGTCGTCCACTTCCCCGAAGGCGGGTTCGCCGCCAGCCGCGACGGGCAACAAGCCCTCGTCCCCTCCCGCGAGGTGCCCCGCGACGCCATCAAAAGCACCGTCGGCGCCGGTGACGCCTTCTGTGCCGGCGCCCTCTACGCCATCCACGAGGGGCTGCCCCTCCGCCGGATGCTGCAAATCGCCAACGCCAACGCCCGCTTCAACCTCCTGAGCGAAAACAGCACGGACGGCGCCGTCGCCTTGCCCGAATTGCTCCAATACGTCAACCAGAATTATGAACCATAAATCCAAATTACCATGAAAAGAAGCGAAATCAACAAACAGATCGAAACGGCCATCGACTTTTTCAACCAACACTCCTTCCGCCTCCCCCCGTGGGCTTTCCTCACCCCGTCGGAGTGGAACGGGAAGGGCGCGGAGTACCGCGAAATACGCGTGGCCGGCCTGGGATGGGACATCACCGACTTCGCCAAGGGCGACTTCGCCGCCGAGGGCTTGACCCTCTTCACCCTCCGCAACGGCTACCCCGGTCGCGTCCCCTACAAGACTTACTGCGAGAAGATCATGATCGCCGGCGATCGCCAGGTGACGCCCACCCATTTCCACTGGAAGAAGATGGAGGACATCATCAACCGCGGGGGCGCCGACCTCTGCCTGCAGCTCTGGAAGGCGGACGAGCGAACGGAGGAGATCACCGACGCCCCCTTCACCGCGCTCCTCGACGGCGTCGCCAAAAACTTCCACGCGGGCGACATCGTCCGGCTGCACCCGGGCGAGAGCATCTGCTTCGAGCCGTACATCTACCACCAGTTCTGGGGCGATGGCGGCGCGGCGCTCGTCGGCGAGGTCTCCACCGTCAACGACGACGGGGGCGACAACCGCTTCCTCCAGTCCCTCGGCCGCTACCCCCTCATCGTCGAGGACGAACCGCCGCGCTATTGCCTCTGCAACGAGTACCCGGCGTGACGTTGCCCATTGCTGGAGACGTAGCATGCTACGTCTCTACAGTGTTATCCATGCCCGTTCACCGTCGCGATACGGGTCACAATGGGCGGTTCTGAAATTTTCAGAAGCTTCTCGCGCGTTCGCGAGGCACTTCCTAACTTGGTCAGAACCGTCTCGCGAGTTCGCGAGGCATACCCGTTAACCGTAGGGGCGCCCCTCGTGGGTGCCCACCTCTTAGTGTAGAGACGTAGCGTGCTACGTCTCCAGTATTGGGAATCCGTTTCCCGATACATAGCACGCGTATTGAAAATAAAACCGATTAAACCGATTAAACCATGATTCATTACAAAGAATTAGGCCTGGTAAACACCAGGCAAATGTTCCGCCAGGCGCTGGCGGGCAAGTACGCCATCCCCGCCTTCAACTTCAACCACACGGAGCAACTGCAAGCCATCACGCACGCCTGCGTGGAGACGCGATCCCCGCTGATCCTGCAAGTCACCGGCGACGCCCGCGAGTACATCACCCCCGCCTTCCTGCGTCGCGTGGTGCAGGCCGCCGTGGAGTACGCCGACGCCCTGGGGACGCCCATCCCCGTGTGCCTCCACCTGGATCACGGCGACACCTTCGAGCTGTGCGCCGAGTGCGTGGAGACGGGCTTCTCCTCCGTCATGATCGACGGCTCCGGCCATCCCTACGCGGAAAACGTCGCCCTCACGCGCCGCGTGGTGGAGTTCGCCCACCGGCACGACGTCACCGTGGAGGGCGAGCTGGGCGTCCTCGCCGGCGTGGAGGACAAGGTGAGCGTCGCCCGCGGCGTCTACACCAGCCCGGACGAGGTGGCCGATTTCGTGGCCGCCACGGGCGTCGACTCCCTGGCGATAGCCATCGGCACGTCGCACGGGGCTAACAAGTTTCGCCCCGACCAGTGTACCCGCGATCTTCACGGGGTGTTGCAACCGCCGCCGCTGCGCTTCGACATCCTGGAGGAGATCGAGCGACGCCTGCCCGGCTTCCCCATCGTGCTGCACGGGGCATCCTCCGTGCCGGCGGACAAGGTGGCGACGATCAATCGCTACGGCGGGTCGCTGGAGGGCGCCGTCGGCATCCCGGAGGATCAGTTGCGCCGTGCTGCCTCGTCTGCCGTTTGCAAGGTGAACGTCGAGTCGGACGCCCGGCTTACCATGACGGCCGCCGTGAGGGAGACGCTGGCCCTCCTGCCCGCTGGCTTCGATCCGAGGCTCTACCTCGGCGCTGCCCGCGACGCGCTTGTCGAGTTGTACAAGCACAAGACCGAGCGCGTGCTCGGCAGCGCCGGACGGGTGTAGGGTTTCCCCCGCGTGCGCTCCCCCGCGTGTTCGGTGTAGGGTTTCCCCCGCGTGTGCGCCCCCGCGTGTT
>JAIRXZ010000102.1 GCA_031267995.1 Odoribacteraceae bacterium
GTACCGGTCGCCGGCGGGAGCGCTGGGGGGAAGGGCCGCGGGGGCGACGTGGCCGGCGGTGCTGTAGTTGTAGAGGCGGACGTTTGCCAGCCAGAAGTCAACCACCGCGTCGCCCACGGTGATGTCCACCTTGGCAATCATCCGGGTGAGGCTGATGGTGGGGCTGGAGGAACCGACGACGAAACCGTTGCTGTATCCCCACATCGGAATACGGTCGAAGGTGGCCGGCCACTGGTTGCCGACAACGGGGGCGATGCTTCTGGTGATGGCGGCGAGGACGTCTTCGCGGCTGTCGTTGGTGAACGAGGCGCCGGTGGTGGCGGGCGGGTACGTGGTGGGAATCATCGCGCGGGCGTTGGCCAACACCACTATATTATAGGTGTTCGCAGGCAGTTTCACGGTGAATTGGTTGGAGACGGGTTTTGTACCGATGGCGCGGTAAACGATGTCGTCTGTTGACGGGTCAAAGAGGAGCACGTCGATGGTTTCGACGGTGGTCTCGTCCATCGCGCGGGTGGGCGCGCCGGGGACGGTAAACGATAAGGTGACGAGATGTTCCCCATCGCCAACGGCGGGGTTGCCCTCGTTGACATTCGTCACGCACGATGCGGCGAGGGCGAGGATCGCGGCCGGTACAAATAATTGCGCACATGAAAAAAGGCGGGTAACTATATAAGGTATGGTTGCTCGCCCGTGGCGGGCGTGCTGCCCGCCGTACCGGATCTCCGGTACTCTTCTATTTTCTTGGGGTGTTCCTGCCTGTAAACAGGAGATAGTCTCTTTCGCGTTCACTTGTTTCATCAATATGTTATTTGTTCCATTTTTTATCCCGCCACAATTTCTTTCGATGGGACAAATATAAATCGGACTTTCGGAACAACAATGGCGAAAAGCGAAAAAAATGATTGAAATGCGGAAAAAACTTCCAAAGACGGGAATTATAGTGTCAGAAAGTGGAAAAACGAAGGCCGATAGGTGGTATTTCTGTGTCCATATCGGTGTGTCACGCGGGTGCGGGGGTAGAAAAGAGGTCGCGCGCGACAGCGCACGCGGCGATTTTTTTTCGATATTGGCATTTCGTGAGACGTAGCGTGCTACGTCTCACATCACGGGCACGGGCTACAAGCCCGCGCCAGCGGGAGGGCGAATAATTATTCGCCCCTACAGCAGGGCGAACGATCCCGTGGTGGTAAATAACACCGTAGGGGCGAATAATCATTCGCCCTGGACGCGGCGTGCCACGTCTCACATCGCGGGTACGGGAGGAATAAAGGAATCGCGCGCCTACGCGCGCGAGGCGGCGGGGGGGACGAAGAAAGGCGGCTCGAATAGAACATCGAGCCGCCTCTCTCTTTTTCAGGCCGCGTGGGACGGGGGCGATTTTAGTCCCGCCGCGACAGGAAGATCATCACGTAGTAGAGCAGCGTTGCCAGCGAGGAGAGGGCTGCCACGACGTAGGTGTAGGCCGCCCATTTGAGGGCGTCGCGGGCGTAGGGTTGCGACTCGAAGGTGGTGATGCCCGACGATTTGAGCCACACCAGGGCGCGGCGGCTGGCGTCGATCTCCACGGGCAACGTGACGAAGCTGAATAACGTCGTCAGACCAAAGAGGCAAATGCCCACCAGGAGCAACGGGGGGAACGTCTCCACCATCAGGATGCCGGCCAACAGCACCCAGGACATCCAGCGCGAGGCAAACGATACGGCCGGCACGAGCGCCGAACGCAAGGATAACAGGCTGTAGGCCTTGGCGTGTTGCAGGGCGTGGCCACATTCGTGAGCCGCTACCGCCGCCGCGGCCACGTTGGCAGCGTGGTAGACGTCCTGGCTGAGGTTGATGGTTTTGTTGGTGGGGTTGTAGTGGTCGGTGAGCTGGCCGGAGACACTGCCGATTTTGACCCCGTGGACGTTGTTGTCCTTCAGCATTTTTTCTACGACGTCGCGCCCCGTCATCCCGTTGACCGTCGGGATTTTGGAGTATTTCTCGAAGCGCCTTTTTAACTGCCAGCTAACAAGCCAGCTGAGCAACGCGAATCCAATGAAAATGATCCACACGATTCCTAATTCCATAGCTATTCTTTTTTTTGTGTTTATAATTGAACGTTTTTTCGCCCGTCAAAAAACATGCCAGGCACCGGATTGCAAAGGTGGTGACAATTTTTTCTATTCCGGTTGTTTTTTAAGAAAATACTTGCTACTTTGTGACGCTTTTTAAAGATCAATCAACCTTTAATATTAATCTTAAAACAGTTCTCTTACATGAAGACCTATAAACCAAAAGAGATCAAAAACATCGCCCTTGTCGGGAGTTCCGGTTCCGGGAAAACCACGCTGGCGGAATCCATGCTTTTCGAGGGCGGGGTGATCCCGCGCAGGGGTAGTATCGGCGCGAAAAATACCTCTTCGGACTACCGGCCGGTGGAGCAGGAGTACGGCTCGTCCGTCTTCCCCGCCGTGCTTTACACGGAGTGGAAGGAGCACAAGCTCAATTTTATTGATACCCCGGGGGCGGATGATTTTGTCGGGGGGGTTATCTCCGCGCTGAACGTGGCGGATACCGGTATCATGGTGATTAACGCCGTCAGGGGCGTGGAGGTGGGTACCGAGATTATCGGTCGGCACGCGAAGCGATTGAACAAGCCGCTGCTGTTCGTGATCAACCAGCTGGATCACGAGAAGGCCAATTTCGAGCAGGCCGTGGAGCAACTGAAGGCCACGTACGGGGCGAAGATGGTGCAGATACAGTACCCGGTGAATCCCGGCCTCGGCTTTAACCAGGTGGTGGATGTGCTGAAGATGGAGATGTACCAGTGGAAGCCCGAAGGGGGGAAACCGGACGTGCTCCCTATCCCCGCCGGGGAACAGGAGAAGGCCGAGGAGCTGCATAACGCGCTGATAGAGGCGGCCGCCGAGAATGACGAGTCGCTGATGGAACTCTTTTTCGAGAAGGGGACGCTGTCCGAGGAGGAGATGCGCGCCGGGATTAAAAAGGGGTTGGTCACGCGCGGGATGTTCCCGATTTTCTGCGTTTCCGCCGAGAAGGATATGTGCGTGCGGCGCTTTATGGAGTTCGTTATTAATGTTACTCCCAGCCCCTGCGAGATGCCCGCGAGCGTTACCACGGATGGGGTGCCCGTCCCGTATGACGAGAACGGGCCGACGTCGCTGTACATGTTTAATACCACGGTGGAGCCGCACCTGGGCGAGGTGATCTATTTTAAGGTGATCTCCGGGGTGGTGCACGAGGGCGATGATTTGTATAACGCCACGAATGATACCAAGGAGCGTATCTCGCAGCTGTATGCCGTGGCCGGGAAGAATCGTACCAAGGTGACCGAGATGATGGCCGGGGATATCGGGGCTACCGTGAAACTGAAGAACACGGGCAACGGGGATACGCTGAGCCTGAAGGATGTTGATTACAGGTTCGAGCGAATTGTTTACCCGAACTCGCGCTACCGCGCCGCCATCAGGGCGTTGAATAATAGTGAGGAGGAGAAGCTGTCCGAGATTTTGCAGCGCATCCACCAGGAGGATCCAAGTTTTCTCGTGGAGTATTCCAAGGAGCTGAAGCAGACGATCGTTTCGGGTCAGGGCGAGTTTCACCTGAACACGATGAAGTGGCGCATCGAGCATAACGATAAGATCGAGATCGAGTATTTCGCCCCGCGGATTCCCTACCGGGAGACGATCACGAGGCAGGCGCAGGCGGATTATCGCCACAAGAAGCAGTCGGGCGGCGCCGGGCAGTTTGGCGAGGTGCACCTGTTGATAGAGCCGTTCGTGGAGGGGGCGCCCGATCCCGTTATGTACAAGATTCATAACGTGGATACCAAGATTTCCGTCAAAGACCGGGAGGAGACGGAACTCCCGTGGGGCGGGAAGTTGATCTTCTACAACGCTATCGTGGGCGGCGTGATTGACGCGCGCTTTATGCCCGCTATCCTGAAGGGTATCATGGAGAAGATGGAGGAGGGGCCGCTGACCGGGTCGTATGCCCGCGATATCCGCGTGACTGTCTATGACGGGAAGATGCACCCCGTGGATTCCAACGAGATATCCTTCCGCCTGGCCGGGAGAAACGCGTTTAGCTCCGCTTTCAAACAGGCTGCCCCGAAGATCCTGGAGCCGGTTTACGACGTGGAGGTGCTTGTCCCCGATGACGTGATGGGGGACGTGATGGGCGATTTGCAAACGCGACGCGCCATCATCATGGGCATGGAGGCCGATTCCGGGTTCCAGAAGCTGATGGCCAAGGTGCCTCTCAAGGAGATGCAGCGCTACTCTACCGCACTTAGCTCGATCACGGGCGGGCGGGCTACCTTTACCATGAAGTTCGCCAGCTACGAGAAAGTCCCCGGCGAAATCCAGGAGGAGCTGCTGAAAAGCTACGAGGAGGCTAAAGATTCCGACGAGTAAAACAAAACAGGGGCGCGTCGGGTGGCGCGCCTCCTTCCCACGTTTATGTATCTGTTTTATGTTCCCCGCTTCGATGGTGGCGACTATCTTCTGCCGGAGGAGGAGTCGAGACACTGCGTTAAGGTGCTCCGCCTCGCGGCGGGCGATTGCTTGTCTATCACCGATGGCAGGGGAGGGCTGTTTCTCTGCCGGGTTGTCCGCGCCGATGCCAAGCGTTGCGAAATCACCTGCGTCGAGCGTACCAAGGGGGATGACCGGCGGGCGTTTGGCCTCCACGTTGCCGTCGCTCCCACGAAAAATATCGAGCGATTCGAGTGGTTTCTCGAAAAGTGCACCGAGGTTGGTATTGATGAAGTGACTCCTCTTTTATGCGATCGCTCGGAACGGAGAATAATTCACCCCGATCGCCTCGAGAAAATCATCGTCGCCGCCATGAAACAGTCTCTCAAAACCTACCTGCCCGCCCTGCACCCGTTGACGCCTGTCCGCGAGTTTCTCCGCCGCCCGCGGGAGTCGTCCGGCTTCATCGCTCACTGTGGCGAGGGGGAACGCCAGCCCCTGCACCGCTTGTACTCTCCGGGACGCGACGCCGTCATTCTTATCGGCCCCGAGGGAGATTTTTCGCCCGACGAAATCCGCCTTGCCGCCGACAACGGGTTCCTCCCCGTTAGCCTCGGACAAAGCCGCCTCCGCACCGAAACCGCCGGCATCGTTGCCTGCCATACCATCCATCTCGTCAACGCGATGGAGAGATGACGGGAAATAATCAACCCCCACCATATCCCTCGACGACGCCTCCCGGCGCCTTTTTGCTATCTTCGCGACCGGGATCACTAAAACAAAAACATCGTGGACTTTACACAAGAACTCAACAGTAGCCAGCTGGCCGCCGTCATGCACACGGAGGGGCCGGCGCTGGTCATCGCGGGAGCGGGATCGGGAAAAACGCGCGTGCTTACCTACCGGATCGCCCAGCTGCTCAGTCAGGGGATACCTCCTTACCGCATTCTCGCCCTTACCTTCACCAACAAGGCGGCGCGGGAGATGCAGCGACGCATCGCCACCCTCGTGGGGGAGGGGCAGGCCGCCAGCCTGTGGATGGGTACTTTCCACTCCGTGTTTGCCGGCATCCTGCGCGTGGAGGCGGAGCATCTGGGGTACACCCGCGAGTTTACCATCTACGATGCCCAGGATTCCAAAAACCTTATCAAGCAAATCATCAAAGACCTTAACCTCGGCGACAAAACATATGTCCCCAACGATGTTCTCGGGCGAATTTCGGCCGCTAAAAATGCCCTCGTCTCCGCCCAGGCCTACGCCAACTCGGACAATATCCAGGAGGGGGACAGGGCGGCCAGCAAGTCGCGCCTGCACGAGATATACCGGATCTACGAAACCCGCTGCAAGCGCAATAACGTGATGGATTTCGACGATCTGCTCTTCCAAACGAACGTTCTTTTCCGCGATTTCCCCGATATCCTGGAGAAATACCAGCACAAATTCGGCCACATCCTCGTCGACGAGTACCAGGACACCAACTATTCCCAGTACCTTATTATTAAGAAACTCGCCGCTCACCACCATAACATCTGCGTTGTCGGCGATGACGCGCAAAGCATCTACTCCTTCCGCGGCGCCCGCATCGAAAATATCCTCAACTTCAAAAACGATTATCCCGACTACACCCTCTATAAACTCGAACAAAACTACCGCTCCACCACCACCATCGTCAATGCCGCCAACAGCGTCATCGCCCGCAACAAGGAACAAATCCCAAAACAACTCTACTCCCGCAACGAGGAAGGGGAGAAAATTAAAATCATCAAAGCCTTCACCGACCGCGAGGAGGGAGTGGAAGTCGCCCACGAGATCTACCGGATCGCCAGGAACAAATGCTGCAATTACGACCAATTCGCCGTCCTCTACCGCACCAATGCCCAATCCCGCCTCATCGAAGAAGCCCTCCGCAAGCAAAACATTCCCTATAAAATATATGGCGGCACCTCCTTCTACCAGCGCAAGGAGATCAAGGACACCATCGCCTACCTCCGCCTCGCCGTCAACCACCAGGACGAGGAATCGCTGCGCCGCGTCATCAACTACCCCCGCCGCGGCATTGGCGACGCCACCGTCGCCCGCATCCAGGAAGAGGCCGACCGGCAACTCGTCAACACCTGGACGCTGCTCGCCGATGCCAAAACCCTCGCCACCATCCTCCCCCCCGGCACCGTCACCAAAATCACCCGCTTCGTGAACCTCATC
>JAIRXZ010000121.1 GCA_031267995.1 Odoribacteraceae bacterium
GGGGAAAGTGTCGGGTGTCGACACGGATTAACGTAATTTTTCTTTTTTTATGCGCCAACGCGAAACTTTTACCCCGGCAGTTGCGTTTGTAGGTGTCGATGACGGGGATGTTTTTTTTAGCTGTTTAGTCTTCGTCGTTAGTGGGGAGGGGATAGCTTTGATGAGAAGTCCAAGCTGATTTTCCGGTGACGTTCTTGAAAGTTTTGGAGACAACGCGGGGCTGCGTTTTACACGCACACACCACACACAGACGCACGCACACACACAATTTACATACAACATCTTTTCGTGAGTCCTGCCGAGTTTCAAGAACCAAGAACGGGAACGGGGGATCCCTCCCTTACTTTTTTCCACTATCAGCGAAAGCCGCCCGGGGTCGAAAGAGAACCCGGGCGGCTTTTCGTTTTCCCCCCGTCAAGAAAGCGCCGGCAAACGGCCTGCATCCCGTGAAAACGCGGGCGGCGGGCGGCGGGCGATCCGGGTATTTTCCTTACATTCGCGATCGAATCATTCGTGTAAAATAATCATGGACAACCTGGAAGAAGACTCGAACATTGCCATTTACGGGGCGCGCGTGCACAACCTGAAGAATTTCGACGTGACAATCCCACGCGACGCGCTGGTGGTGATCACCGGTCTGAGCGGCAGCGGCAAATCGTCGTTGGCCTTCGACACCATCCACGCGGAGGGGCAGCGGCGGTACCTCGAGACCTTTTCCGTGTACGCGCGGCGCTTCCTCGGCGGACTGGAGCGGCCGGACGTGGATAAAATCACGGGGCTTAGCCCGTCCATCTCCATCGAGCAAAAGACGACGAACAGGAACCCGCGGTCGACGGTGGGGACGATCACCGAGGTGTACGACTTCTTCCGCCTGCTGTTTGCCCGCGCGGCGGTAGCCCGGTCGTACCTGTCGGGGAAGGAGATGGTGCGATACACGGACGACCAGGTGTTGTCCCTCATGGAGAGCGACTTCGCGGGCGAGTACGTCTCCATCCTCGCCCCCGTGGTGAAGGGGCGGAAGGGACATTACAAGGAGCTGTTCGAGAACCTGCGCAAGAAAGGATTCAGCGCCGCCCGCGTGGACGGGCGGGTGATAGAGATCAGGCCGGGGGCAACCGTGGATCGCTACAGGAACCATGATATCGAGGTGGTTATCGACAACCTGGAGGTGGGATCCCCGGACGTTAAACGCCTGAAATCCTCCATCTCCACCGCCATGACCCACGGCAAGGGGGTGATGATGGTCAAGCGCCTCGCCGACGACGAGGTGAAGTACTACAGCCGACACCTGATGTGCCCCGACACCGGCCTCTCGTACCAGGATCCCGCCCCGCACAACTTCTCCTTTAACTCGCCGCACGGGGCTTGCCCGGGGTGCAGGGGACTCGGCTTCGTGCACGTGGTGGACGTGGAAAAGATCATCCCCGACCTCGACGCGTCGATCCACGACGGGGGCATCCTCCCCCTCGGCAAGTACAAGGGAACGATGATATTCATGCAGATAGAGGCCGTCCTGAAGCGACACGGGGCGAACATCCGGCAACCCATCCGGGAGCTGCCCGAGGAGGCGCTGTCGGACGTCCTGCACGGCTGCCCCGACCAAGTCTACGTGGAAAGCCCGACGCTCTCCTCGCGCATCCTGACGATTTACGGGGGCATCCTGAAGTACATCGACGCCCTGGAGGAGGACGCCACGCCGCGCGCCGCCAAGTGGGCAGGCCAATTCACCGTCACGCGGGAGTGCGAAAAGTGCCAGGGGCGCCGCCTCAACCGGGAGGCGCTGCACTTTTTCTTCGACGGCAAGAACATCGCGGAGCTGACGCGCATGGAGTTGGGGGATCTCCACGAGTGGGCGTGCCACGTGGAGGAGGGATTGCCCGACAAGCAACGGCAGGTGGCCGGGGAGATACTCAAAGAAATTCGCACCCGCCTGAAATTCATGCTGGACGTGGGGCTGGAATACCTCTCGCTCGACCGCGCGGCGTCCACCCTCTCCGGCGGGGAATCGCAGCGGATTCGCCTGGCCACGCAGGTAGGATCGCGCCTGGTAAACGTCCTCTACATCCTCGACGAGCCAAGCATCGGCCTGCACCAGAAGGATAACCACAAACTCATCCACTCCCTGCAAGAGCTGCGGGACGGCGGCAACTCCGTCATCGTCGTGGAGCACGACCGGGAGATGATGGAGCACGCGGACTATATCGTCGACCTCGGCCCCGGCGCCGGCAAAAAAGGCGGCGAGGTGATGGGGCAAGGCACCCTGGAGCAGGTCAAGCGCGGCAAAGGCCTCACGGCAAGCTACCTGCGCGGCGAAAGCCTCATCAGCGTGCCGACAACCCGCCGGAAGGGAACACACCACATCTCCCTGCGGGGATGCACGGGAAACAACCTGCGGGAGGTAGACGTCGACTTCCCCCTGGGCACCCTCACCGTCATCACCGGCGTCAGCGGCAGCGGCAAATCATCGCTGGTGAGCAAAACCCTGTTCCCCCTGTTAAGCAGGAACCTGACCCGCACCACGGCGGAACCCCTCCCCTATCGCTCCGTCGAGGGCGTCGACCACATCGACAAGGTAGCCGTCGTCGACCAATCGCCCCTCGGCAAATCGCCCCGCTCAAACTCCATGACCTACACCGGCCTCTTCACCGAAATCCGCAAAATCTACTCCCACCTGCCGGAAGCGCGCGTCAGGGGCTACGGCGCCGGCCGCTTCTCCTTCAACGTCAGCAGCGGCCGTTGCGAGGCGTGCAAGGGCGCCGGCGTGCGGACAATCGAGATGAACTTCCTGTCGGACGTCTACCTCCCCTGCGAAGCCTGCGGCGGGAAACGCTACAACAAGGAGACCCTCGAAGTGCGCTACCGCGGAAAATCCATCGGCGACGTGCTCAACATGACCGTCAACGCCGCCGTCGACTTCTTCGAAAACATCACCGCCCTGCACTCCCGCCTCCTCATGCTGCAGGACGTCGGGCTGGGCTACATCCAGCTCGGACAGCCATGCACCACCCTCAGCGGGGGCGAATCGCAACGCGTGAAACTCGCCGCCGAACTATCCAAGCGAGACACCGGCCACACCCTCTACATCCTCGACGAACCCACCACCGGCCTCCACTTCGAAGACGTCAACGTCCTCCTCGGCGTCCTCCAGCGCCTCGTCGACAGGGGAAACACCGTCATCGTCATCGAACACAACCTCGACGTCATCAAAGTCGCCGACCACGTCATAGACATGGGGCCGGGAGGAGGCAAAGAGGGAGGACAACTCGTCGCCTTCGGCACCCCGGAAGAGATCGCCGCCAACCCCCGCTCCGAAACAGCCCCCTACATCCGCGCCGCCTTAAAACCATAACACATGATAACAAAACAATTCCCCCGCACCTTCTGGGTAGCCAACGCCCTCGAACTACTCGAACGATGGGCCTGGTACGGCTTCTTCATCCTCTTCGCCAACTACCTCACCGGCTCCTCCGACGCCGGCGGCCTCGAATTCACCCAAACCCAAAAAGGCATCCTCATGGGCGTCGGCACGGGCATCCTCTACTTCCTCCCCGTGCTCACCGGCGCCATCGCCGACCGTTACGGCTACAAACGCGTGCTCCTCGTCGCCTTCATCGCGTACGCCTCCGCCTTCCTCCTGCTGCCGCTATTCACCACCTTCACCGCCGTGTTCCTCATGTACCTCTACCTCGCCATCGGCGCCGCCCTCTTCAAACCCGTCATCTCCGCCACCATCGCCAAAACAACCACCGCGCAAACCGCCTCCATCGGCTTCGGCATCTACTACCTGATGGTCAACATCGGCGCGTTCTTCGGCCCCATCGTCACCCTGTTATTCAAAGCCGACTACAGCATCGTCTTCCACATCTCGGCCGGCGTCATCCTCCTCAACCTCCTGCTCCTCATCATCTACAAAGAACCGGGACGCCTGTCCCGCCCCGTCGCCGTCCCCCTCCGCCGCGCCACCGGGGAGATCTTCAGCAACATGTTCAGCATCGTCAGGGACACCCGCTTCCTCCTCTTCCTCCTCATCGTCGCCGGCTTCTGGACGATGTACAACCAGCTCTTCTTCACCCTCCCCGTCTTCATATCGCAATGGGTCGACACGGCGCCGCTCTACCACTTCTTCACCCTCCACCTCCCCTTCATCAGCGCCAACTACAGCCCCTCGCCGGGCATCATCGACGCCGAATTCGTCACCAACTTCGACGCCCTCTACATCATCCTCCTGCAGGTAATCGTCTCGACGCTAATCATGCGCGTTCGTCCCCTCCGGTCGATGATCACCGGCTTCCTCGTCTGCTCCATCGGCATGTCGCTGACGTTATTCTCTCAAAACGTCCTCTTCACCCTGGTCGCCATCCTCGTATTCGCCGTGGGCGAGATGGCCGGATCGCCCAAAATCACCGAATACATCGGCAGCATCGCCCCGGCGGACAAAAAAGCGCTCTACATGGGCTACTCGTTCATCCCCGTCTTCCTTGGCAACCTCTTTGCCGGGTTAATCTCCGGCTTCGTCTACCAATCCATGTCCGACAAGGTAACCATGGTCAAGGACTACGCCTTGCAACAAGGCTTCAGTATCCCCGCCGACCTCTCCCAGCAACAATTTTTCGACGCCGTCGCGCTACAAGCCGGCCTCTCCCCGCGAGAACTCACCAACCTGCTGTGGCAACTCTACTCCCCCTCCTCCATCTGGATCGTCGTCCT
>JAIRXZ010000033.1 GCA_031267995.1 Odoribacteraceae bacterium
AGAGGGCTTTCATCTCGCGCGAGATTGATGCCGCGACGCGCGAGATCGCCCTTTTTTCGCGTGAAATCGGGAAAATCTCACGCGAGATAGGAGTGATCTCGCGCGAGAGAGGAGTTATCTCGCGCGAGATGAAAGTTATCTCGCGCGAGGTTAAAATGACTTTTTACCACATCGCGATGTTTTCCGACGTTTTCGGGTGATTCTCGCGCGTGTTTTTCCTGTTTTCGCGAGCGTCGGTTTTTTCGTGTCACTTTCCGCGCTTTTTTCCGGCCGTTTCCGGCGGTTTTTCCGGTTTGCGCGGTGATTTTTTTGGCCGCGGCGGGGGATTTTTTTTCGCGACGGCGGGAGACGTGAACACGATGGCGTTAAAATTAAGCGACGTTGTCTTAATTTCTTGTTAACTGTTTTTGGCGGCGCGAGGGGGGCGGGAGGGCGCGGGTTATTCGGGATAGATCCGCATGACGAACCCGCCGCCGGGGGCGAGCGGCGCGAAGAATTTCCTGTCGGCGGGGATGGTGGCGGAGTAGGTTTTATAGTCCCGGCCGCTCCTGCCGGCGTTGACGCCGTCCTGGAAGCAGTCGGCGCGGAAGTTGCCCTCGCCGAGGAAGGACAGGTCGAGTTCGACGGTGCGGGCGCGCCAGTTGTTGAGCGCCCCGACGTACCAGCGGTTGCCGGAGGATCGGGCGATGGAGATGTATTGTCCCACCTCGCCGTCGAGGGCTATGGTGTTGCTCCACACGGTGGGTACGTCGGCGATGAATCGGGTGGTTTCCTCGTCCAGCATGTAGTTGCAGGGGGAGTCGCAGAGCATGCTGAGGGGGGATTCGAAGATGACGTACTCGGCGAGCTGGTGGCATCGGGTGCCCTGGCTCATGGGTTCGCTGTAGCTGGGGAAGTAGGCGCGGCGGGCGGCGTTGCGGATGGCGCCCTGGGTGTAGTCGACGGGGCCGGCGATCATGCGGATGAAGGGGAAGGTGACGTCGTAGGTGACCTGGTCGACTTCGCGGGATGCCCATTTCATTTGCTCGAGGCCGAAGACGCCCTCGAAGTTGATGACGTTGGGGTAGGTGCGCTGGAGGCCGGTGGGTTTGTAGGTGCCGTGGAAGTCGACGAGGAGGTGGTGCTTGGCGCCGGCTTCGGCGACGCGACGGTGGAAGTCGACAACTTGCTGGTCGTCGCGATCCATGAAGTCGACCTTGAATCCCTTGACGCCCATCGCGGCGTAGTGGGCGAAGATGCCGTCGACGTCCTTGTCCAGCGCCCAGTAACCGGCCCAGAGGATGATGCCGACGTCGCGGCGGGCGGCGTATTTGACGAGGCGGGGAAGGTCGATTTCGGGGACGACTTGCATGAGGTCGGCTTGCTTGTTGACAGCCCATCCCTCGTCGAGGATGACGTAGTCGATGCCGTAGGTGGTGGCGAAGTCGATGTAGAACTCGTAGGTTTCGGTGTTGATGCCGGCTTTGAATTCGCCGCCGTAGACGCCCCAGTCGTTCCACCATTCCCAGGCGACTTTTCCGGGTTTTATCCAGGAGTCGTCGATGTATTTGGTGGGGGGCGGGGTGGCGAGTTTGTAGACGAGGTCGTTGTCGGCCAGCTCGCTGTCGCGGGAGGAGACGACGAGGACGCGCCAGGGCAGGGTGGCTTGGCCGCGGAATGTGGCGATGTAGGGTTGGCGGGATTTGACGATGCCCTGGAGCTGGTTGTGGCCGCCTTGCTCGACTTCGCGGGGGACGGGGGCGAAGCGGGCTTTGATGACGGTGCCGCCGTCGCCGTTATAGAGGAACATGCCGGGGTAGTCGAGGAGGTCGGCTTCGGTGATGCAGATTTTTTTGCCGTTGGCGCCCTCGACGAGGAGGGGGGTGAAGGCGAGGCGGTTGACGTCCCAGGCGGAGACGGGGATGTGCTGGTACTGGTTTTCAAAGGAGGTGAAGTATTGCTCGTCGAGGCTGCCGCGCTGGAGCATGACGTAGGGGATGTAGGCTTTTTGGTCGGCGGGGAGGTGGTATTCTACCTGTTCGTCTTTGACGGTGAGGGGTTTGTTGGTGCCGGGGACGAAGCGGTAGGCGAGGCCTTCGTCGTAGAGGCGGAAGATGACGCGGAAGGGGTCGGTGAAGGAGAGGGTGAGTTCGTTGTAGCGGTCGCGGACGGTGGAGCGTTTGTAGATGTAGGCTTTGATGCTGTCGTTGACGCTTTTGGTGGCGCTGCCGGCGAGCTTGGAACGGACGCCCCAGACGTGGCCGTCGGCGAGGGTGAGGGAGAGGGGAGAGGGGGCGAGCATGAGGTAGCCGTCGTGGTGGACGGAGTACTCGATGGTTTTGCCGATGGTGATTTTGGCTTCGAGCCTGCCGTCCGGGGAGGCGATGGTGAAGTGTTCCTGCGCGGCGAGGCCGGTGGCGAGGAGGAGTAGGGCGGTGACGAAAAAGGTTTTCATGTCTGCGGTTTTTATGGTTTGTGAAGGGCGGGAAGGTGGTTGCCTTCCCGCCCGCGTTGTTTATTAGTATGCCGATCCGACCACGCGCGCGGTTTCGCCCGGGGCGGTGGTGGGGATGAGGGTGAATCCCCAGCGGTATTCGCGGTTGGCGGGGATGTTGTAGCCCGGTTCGGGTCGGGCGCCCCAGCTGTTGTAGCCGGCGACGCCGCACTGTTTCATGTCGATGCACACCTCGACGAAGGGGCGGGGGGTGATGTCGACGGCGTGTGTTTGCTTGCGGCGGTTGTTTTTGGCGGCTTCGCGGTTTTTGTTGGCGATTTCCCGCGGGGACATGTTAGGCCACTGGTAGTCGGCGGCGGATTCCTCGCAGTCGAAGTCCTCGACGGTGTTGCGCGAGGCGTTGAAGCCGATGATGCTGTCGGCTTCGATGACGACTCCCCTGCCGCGGGGTTCGTTGAGGGCGAGCCAGCGGGTGTCCGTGTGGTGGCCGTTTTCCTGTGGGCGGACGTAGGGGAAGTAAAGCTCCTCGACGGCGCCGGTGTAGAGGCCAACGAGGGTGCCCATCTTGCGGTCGGGGTAGTTTTCCTCCGGGCCGCGGCCGAGGTATTGCACGCGGTTCATCGTCTCCGGGAGGCGGAAGCGGATGCCGACGCGGGGGAGTTCCGGGAGGGCGTCTTTCGCGCGTTGACGGTCGCGGTCGCCGCTGTCGGATCGGGTGGCTTCTTTCATCGCCTCGGAGGGTTCAACGTCCCGCTCGCGGCGGTCGGTGGAGGTGAAGGTGACGTCCGCGTGCAGGATGCCGGAGGGGTAGAGCTTGTAGCGGATGTGGTAGTCGTTGCCGGCGGGCAGGGCGTAGGTGACGTCCAGGTGGCCGATGCCCCCTTCCACGCGGGCGGTGGCGGCGGTGATGTTGAAGTTTTTGCTGGATTCTTTCCAAACCTGCAGGCGCGAGGGGGACATGTTGCCATAGTCGTTGTCGGTGGGGCCGCGCCAGAAGTTGGGCTGTATGCCGAAGCCGTCCGCGAAGTACTCGCGGCCGTCGACGCGGTAGGAGGTGAGGATGCCTTGCCGCTTGTCGAAGGTGATGCTGACTTTCGGGGAGGCAATCGCGATGGTCTCGCCCTGGTTTTCAACGACGAGGGGTTGACCGCCGGGGTTTTTGTAGGCGGGTTTCGCCACGGCGATGGGGAGTTCAAATTGGTCGTAGGCGATGACGTGGCCGGCGGGGACAAGCGGTTCGGGCTGGCGGGTGGTCACGCGGAAGTCCGCGAAGTAGGTGACGCCCGGCTGGGCTTTGAGCTTCGACACCGGGAGCGTGACCAGGGCGGAGTCCCGCGGGGCTACTTTCAAGGGGAGCGTGCCCTCCCGGATGGTCTTGCCGTTGGCGTGGAGGCGGTAGGCGATGAGGTATTTGGAGAGGTCGGTGAAGTAAAACCGGTTGATGATTTTCACCTCTCCCTTCAGCAGGTCGATGGCCTGGAAGCCGACGTTTTGGTGGGTGTATTTCACCTCGGCCATTGCCGGGTGGGGCGTTTGATCGGGGTTGAGGAGACCGTCCGCCACGAAGTTGCCATCGGAGGGAAGGTTCTCCCCGAAGTCGCCGCCGTACGCCCAAAAGGGCTTGCCGTCGGGGGTGACGCTCAGCAGCGCGTGGTCGATCCATTCCCAGAGGAATCCTCCCTGGAGGTTGGGATAGCGGTTGATTTCCAGCCATTGGTCGTGGAGATTTCCGCTGGAGTTGCCCATCGCGTGGGAGTACTCGGAGGGGATGTAGGGGCGGTTGTCCGCGCGGGGGTTGTTGCGCCCGTTTTCGCCGTAGTGACGGAAGCTGGCGGCCGAGGGGTATTGGGGCACGATCATGTCCGTGTCCCAATCCTCCAGCGCCCTTTCGTAGCAGACGGGACGCGACATCAGCCCCCTGTCCAGCTCCTTGAGCAGCGTGTAGGCGTTGTAGAAGTTGTAGCCGTTGCCCGCCTCGTTGCCAAGCGACCAGATGGTGACGGCGGGGTAGTTCTTGTTGCGCTCGAACATGTTGCGGACGCGAGAGAGGTGGCTCTCCAGGAAATCGGGGTTGTGGCCGAGGGTGCCGCGCTTGTTCCCGTCGCGATGCCCGGCCGCGCCTTTGCGCATGTCGTCCTGGTAGATATCGTAGTAATAGCCGTGCGATTCGATGTTGGCCTCGTCGTAGACGTAGATGCCGTACTCGCCGCACATTTCGTAGAACTTCCTGTCCTGCGGGTAGTGGCTGAGGCGCACGGCGTTGATGTTGTTTTGTTTCATGATCTCGAAGTTGCGCCTCATCTGCTCCGGCGTCAGGTAGTGACCGTTTTCCGAAGTTTCGTGGATGTTGGTGCCCTTGAGCTTGATCGGCTGCCCGTTGACGAGGAGCAGGCGGAGTTTTTTGTTGTTCACCACGATCTCCGTCTCCTTGATTTCGATCCGGCGGAAACCAACTTTAAAGGGGACGATCTCCGTGGTTTTCCCGTTTTCCTCCACGCTCATCGCGAGCGCGTAGAGGCTGGGATGTTCCGAAGACCAGGGGGATACCCCCTCCAACAGGTGCGCGAAGGCGACCGTCTCCCCCTCCCCCGCCGGCAGGGATATCGCCCGCGAGCCGGAGGTGATGGCGCGTCCCGCGGCGTCCGACAGGGCGTAGCGAACGGTGACGTTGCCCGGCGACGCGCCCTTGTTTTGGAGGTCGACGTCCAGCTTGAAAATCCCGTCGGTGTAGCGATCATCGAGCGTCGACACCACGCGGAAGTCGCGAATGGCCACGCGGGGCTGCGACCAGAGGAAGACGTCCCGTTCAATACCGCTCATGCGGAAAAAGTCCTGACATTCAAGCCACGACCCCGTGCTCCAGCGGAAAATTTTCAGCGCGAGCGCGTTCTTCCCCGCCTTCACGTAGGGCGTGATGTCGAACTCGGCGGGATCCTTGGAATCCTCGCTATACCCCACCTCTTTCCCGTTGACGTAGACGTACATTCCCGACTTGGCAGCGGCCACGTGCAGGTAGATCGTCCGCCCCAGCCAGTCGGCGGGGATGTCGATCTCCCGGCGATACACCCCCACCGGGTTATCCTCCGGCAGGATGGGCGCCACCGGGTCGCGGGGGGCAAACTCGTAAGGCTGGTTGACATAGATGGGAAAGCCGTGTCCCTGCAACTCCCAGTTGCCGGGCACTTGGATATCCTGCCAGCCGCCCGCGTCGGTGGATGTGGCGGGATCGGTAATCCCCTCCGGCAGCAGGCGGTAGGCGTCGACGTAGAAAAACTTCCACGTCCCGTTGAGCGATTGGTGGTAGCGACTGCGGGCGTAGTCAAACGACAGCGCGGCCGCCTCCTCGTCGTAACTCATAAAGGTGGTGCGGGGACGCTCCTTGTTCACCTCCACCACCCGCGTATCCTTCCAGTAAGCATCCTGCGCCGACGCCGGCAGGAGGGGAAGTAGCGACAAAAGAAAAATGATAGTTCGCATAATCATGTAAATAAGCGAAACTCCCTCCCCCAAACGGGGAAGGGAGTTCGCGGGTTAATTTATTGCGCGAATTGCAAACCCTGCAGCCGGTTCCAGCCGCCGCGCGTGAAATCGGGCACCTCCACGGGGGCGGAATCGTTATCGAGCGAAAGCTCCGTCAGCGGGATCAAGCAGCACCACTCGGCCAGGTCGTACACGTCCATGTCCAGCGGCAAACCCTTTTGGAGACAGTAAATCATGCGGTAATCCATGATAAAATCCATCCCCCCGTGACCGCCCACGCGCTTGGCCAAATCCTCGATATCCTTGGTGATGGGATGCTTGTAACGCTCCATCAAATCGGTCATCACCCGCCGCGGCACGAACGAGTGCGAGGTCAACTTCTCGTGGTCGGGAACAACCCCCTCCTCCAGCTCCTCCGTGTCAAACGCCAACCCCTCGAAAGGGTACTTGTTGGCAAACCCCTTGGTGCCGGTCAGCTGGTAAAGACGGTTATAGGGACGCGGCGACGTCACGTTATGCTGTATCAGTATCGACTTCCCCTTCTCCGTCCGGATCATCGTCATCGTGTGATCGCCATTGCGGAACTCCTTCACCTCCTCGCCCGTCTGCTTCTTGATAAAATCGGGATTCCCCACCGCCTTCGTGTCCACGGACACCAGGAAATTCATCTTATCCCCCCGGTGGATATTCAGCGCCTGGCACACCGGCCCCAGGCCATGCGTCGGGTAGACATCCCCGCGGTGGACGCGGTTAAACTTCATCCGCCAATCCTCCCAGTACTCCTTCCAGTAAGGCTGCAAGCCGTGGATATAAGCCCCCTCGGCGTGCAGGATCTCGCCGAAAAGCCCCTGTTGCGTCATGTTCAGGCACGTCAGCTCGAAAAAATCGTACACGCAATTCTCCAGCTGCATGCAATGCTTCCTCGTCTGCTCCGACGTGTTGATCAACGCCCAAATCTCCTCCAGGCTCACGGCCGCCGGCACCTCGATAGCCACGTGCTTACCATCCTTCATGGCCTGCACGCCAATCCGCGCGTGCGACACCCAATCGGTAGCCACGTACACCAGGTCGACATCCGGCAACGCCGTCACCTGCCGCCAGACGGCGGTATCCCCGAAAAACTCCCGCGCCTTCGGGAACCCCCTCGCCTCCAGCTGCGCGTTCACCTTCTTCGTGTTCTCCTCCAGCACGTCGCACAGCGCCACCACCTCCACGCCGGGGATATGCGTCATCCGCTGGACGGCGCCGGGGCCTCTCATCCCCAACCCGATAAACGCCACCCGCACCGTCGACAGCGGCTCGGTGGTCAACTGCAACACGTCCTTTTGCCCGGCGGGACGCTCCGGCGCGCCGGGTTGGATGACGCGGCTCGACACCCTCGCGCCGCACGTGCAGGCCGCGAGGAAACCGGTCAAAATCAAGGCGAAAAATAGAACTCTTCTCATGACTGTTGAATTAAAAAGTTATACATGATGGTTTAAAATCGTCTCCCCGTCGCCGAGCAATCGCCCCACCGTCGCCTGCATCTCCCCGTAACGCTCCTCCATGCAACGCAACAGGCGGAACTGCGCGCGCGCCCTCGTCAGGTTATGCGCCGGGTACTTCACCTTATAATAGGTATCCCCGTCCAGGTAATCCATCAGGAAACGCAACACCTGCTCGAACGTGATATACCGCGCCGCGAAAGCCAGCCCCTCCCGCTCCGCGCGGGTAAGAAAACCGGCCGCCTCCGACAAGTACCCCCGCGTGTAAGCCTCGAAAATACAGAGATCCAGCGACACGCGGTCGGGATCCTCGTCATCCTCCAGCCCCGTGTTGGCGTACGACCGGATGGCATCCCCGTAATCGTTCAGGCACGACCCGCTGAGCACCGTGTCCAGGTCGATCACGCAAAGCGCCTCCCCCGCGCGGTCGAACAAAATATTGCTGATCTTCGTGTCGTTATGCGTCACGCGGGTGGGGATATCTCCCCGTTCCACCTTCTCGCGAAACGCCAGCATCTCCTCGCGGCGTTCCTCTATCCAGGCAATCTCCGTCGGCACCCCCGCCTTTCTCCCGGCGGCATCCCCGGCCACCGCCTCGTCCCACTGCTTGAAGCGGAAACGCATATCGTGGAACCCCGGCAAGGTCTCCGCCAGGCTCCCCGGCATGTCGGAAAGCAACGCCTGGAACCGGCCGATGCCCCTCCCCCCCTGGAACGCCAGCCCCGGCGAACGCGCCGCGTCGTAACTCACCGTCTCCCCGACAAACAGGCAAGCCGTCCAGAACTCCCCCTCGTCGTCCCGGTAAAAAAGTCGTCCTTCCCGCGTCGGCACCAGCGTCAGCGCCTCCCGCGCGGGATCCCCTCCCGCCTCCTCGATCTTCTTTTTCAGGTGGGTAGTCACCTTGTGGATATTCTCCATCATCGCCGGCACGTTCGTGAAGATATGCCGGTTTTTCCGTTGGAGTATATAATAAGGCGTACCCTCCCCCGTTTTCACGAGAAAAGTGTCATTAATCAAGCCGTCCCCCACGGGAGCAATATCTCCCGCGACGCCGTCAAAGGAGAACTTTCGAGCGATTTCGTGCAAAGGAAAATTCATGTTCAATTCAGGGTATATTTGTTTTTCGTAGCTTTTTTTTCATCGCGAAAATATGCCTTCTCCGCCGGTTTTCCTAATCCGCGGGTTATTTTTCGCCGTAGAAAGTAAAAAAAATAAATTACCCCCGCCCAATTAGGGATATTTATTTGATAATCGCCCGGCGCTTTCCCACCGCGCGGTTCGCGTGGGGAAAAAAAACACTGGAGTATTTGAAATATTCACTCTAGAGGATTTTTCAAACGCTCTAGAGGATTTTTCAAACACTCTAGAGAAGGTTTCAAACACTCCAATGTTTTTTTTCAAAAATGCGTTCGCGGGCGCCACCTCGCGCGGGGGAATTTGAAACGCGCGCGGTGGAGAATGAAATGCTCACGGGGAAGAAAGAGACTCGCGCGGAGGGAAAGGAAACTCGCGCGGGGGAGGGAGAAACTCGCGCGGAAGGGTGCGAAACACGCGCGGACGGGAAGGCAAATCACGCGGGATGGCGCGAATTTCTCGCGGAAGTAAAAAAATCACGCGCGGGATAGAAAAAATCCCCTGCGGGATAAAAATAATCCCGCGCGGGATAAAAATAATCCCGCGCGGGATGAAAACAATCCCGGACGGGATGGAAACAATCCCGCGCGGGATGGAAACAATCCCGCGCGGGATGAAAACAATCCCGGACGGGATGAAAAATATCCCGCGCGGGATGGGAAATATCCCGCGCGTGGGATTTTCTATCCCGCGCGTGATTTTTTTACTCTCGCGGGCGCGCGGCCTTATTTCCGGTCAGCGGTGATCCATCCGGAGAGGATTTTCCGGCAACGCGCGAGGATTTTCCGGCAACGCGAGGGGGCGTCATCCCCCGTCAGCCGCGACGAATGTCGGGCAGGAAGATGGCCACCGCGCCCAGGAGGGGCATGTAGGCGCAGAGGTCGTAGACGCGGGCAAGTCCGCTGGCGTCCGCCACGTTACCCAGGACGGCGGCGGCCACGCCGGCTATGCCGAAGGCGAGGCCGAAGAAAAGGCCGGAGATCAATCCAACCCTCGTCGGGAGCAGCTCCTGGGCGTACACGAGGATGGCGGGGAAGGCCGAGGAGAGGATCAATCCCACCAAAACGCTGGCAGCGCACGTGCCGGCCAACCCGAGGTGGGGCATCAGCAGGGAGAAGGGCGCCGTGCCGAGGATGGAGATCCAGATGACGCGGTCGCGGCCGAAGCGATCGCCCAGCGGCCCGCCCAGGAGCGTGCCGGCGGCGGTGGCAAAGAGGTAGGCAAAGAGGAAGATTTGCGACTGGCCGGTGGTGACGCCGAATTTTTCGATCAGGTAAAAGGTGTAGAAGTTGGTGAGGCTGGCCGTGTAGACGTACTTGGAGAAGATGAGGACGAGGAGGATGCCGAGCGTGACAACGACGCGGCGGCGCGAAAGGGCGTGACGCGACGAGGCGACGGGGACGACGGGTCGGGCGCGGAGGGCGTCGCGGTTTTCCCTGCACCAGCGGGCGATGGGTCGCTTGGTGATGGCGGCGATGATGGCGACGCCGGCGAATACCAGGAGGTAACGCTGGCCGTAGGGGGCGATGACGGCGGCGGCCAGGAGCGGCCCGATGGATCCGCCGAGGTTGCCGCCGACCTGGAAGATGGATTGCGCCAGGCCGTGGCGCCCCCCGGAGGCGACGTGGGTGAGCCGCGAGGCTTCCGGGTGGATGATGGAGGATCCCAGGCCGATGAAGGCGACGGCGAGCATGGCCGGGTGGAGCGACCCGGAGAGGGAGAGGAGGACGAGGCCGGTCATGGTGGAGAGGGTGCCGGCGGTGAGGTACCAGGGGCGCGGGTGTTTGTCGAAGAGGGTGCCGAAAACGGGTTGGGGCAGGGAGGCGCAGAGCTGGTAGGTGAGGGCGATGAAGCCGACCTGGGTGAAGGTGAGCGACAGCCCTTCCTTGAGGACGGGGTACGCGGCCGATACCAGCGACTGGAAGGCGTCGTTGAAGAAGTGCGCCACGCTCAGCGATAGGAGGATGGCGATGGAGGGGGCGCCGGGGGCGCGGGTTTTCGTTTTTCTCACTTTTCCTGGTTTACGGGGGACGGGGCGCGGGGGGAGGTGGCCGGGATGGTCGCCTCTCCCGCGCCGGGCAAAGGTAGTGGAAAAAGGGGAGGAAATCGTCCCGGCGTCGGCGCGCGGTTATTTAAATGCTTTTTCGGAGAGGCCGGCGCCGGCGAGCTGGAGGGCGTCGAAGTAGGCGGGGACGGGGCGTCCCAGCAGTTTGTTGACGTACATCCTGGCCAGGTGCTGGGAGAGCATGAAGCCGTGGCCGCGCAGGCCGATGAAGAGGCCGAGGGCGGGGTCGATGACGTAGCGGGGTTCGACGTAGTAGCCGCTCCACGCGGCCTGGATGCCGGCGCCGGCGAGGGCGGGGATCCAGCCGGCGAATATCTCGCTGACGATTTCGATAAATTCCCTGGTGTTGAGGGCGAGGGGTTTGCCGGCGCGCGAGGGGTCGACGCTTGGCGAGGCGCAGCCGATGATTTGCCCGGTGCCGGCGAGTTGCTGGCCGTAGACGGCGGAGAATCCGCGGTATTCTCGCCGGTCGATGAGCATGTCGAGGCTGTCGCCCCCGACGCCGAGCATCGGTAGGCGGCGCGTGATAAAGGCCTGGTGGCGGACGGGGTAGATGCCGGGGCGGATGTCGAGGTTTTCGCAGAGGGCGGCGGCGCCGGCGCCGGCCGCGTTGATGAAGAGGGGTGCGCGGTATTCCGCGTGGGTGCCGTCGCGGTGGCGGGCGAGGATGGCGTACGCGTCGCCGTCGCGTCGGACGTCGATGACGCGGCACTCTTCCTCGACGCGGCCGCCGGCGGCGATGCCCAGGTGGCGCAGGAGGGCGACTACCTTGCCGGGGGTGGCTTGCCAGCAGTCGTTGGTGACGAGGGCGCCGAGGTATTGTCGCGACGAGGGGTTGAAGTGGGGGGAGACCTCGGCGCGGAAATTTTCGGGGGCTACCATGCGGGCGTCCGACCAGGCGCGGCTGGCGTCGAGGGCGCGATAGGTGGGTTCGTCGTGGGCGAAGTTGACGTAGCGGGTGGGTTTATAGTCGATGTTGGCGGTTTTTTGGAGTTCCCTGAAGATGGCGTGGTTTTCACGGGCTATTTCGGCCAGCTCCGGGAGGGAGAAGGCGGTGCGCCCGCCGGCGATGTTTCGCCACGATGAGCCGTGGTCGGCGTTGACGAGGAGGGGGGATAGTCCCGCCTCGGCCATGTAGCGAAAGAGGGCGCTGCCGCCGATGCCGCCGCCGGCGATGAGGGCGCCTACCGCGACGGGCTTGACGCCACCGGTGATGACGTGGATGTCGCGGGCGGGGACGGGGGCGGTTTCGCCCAGGGTGACCTGGTTGGAGAGGGGGGCGCGCGGGGCGGCGTCGCCGGTGAGCTGGATGCCCCCGGCGCGGAGGAGGGCGCGGAGACGGGGGATACAACGCTTGCCGCGGCACGGTCCCATGCCAAGGCGGGTGACGTGTTTGATTTCGTCGATGGAGATGGCGCGGCGGTCGGCAAGAAGGGGGAGGATGTCGTCCAGCGAGACGTCGTCGCAGTGGCAGACGCGTGGTTTTTCCGGCTGCCTGCCGGGGGCGGGGACGAGGGGGAGCGGGGCGGGGTGGCGACTGACGGGGATGAAGCCGCGGGCGCGGGTGAGGTCGTCGCCGTGAAGGTCGAGGGATTTGACGCGGGCGACGTTGGTTTTGTTGGGTTTGCGGAGTAGTTTTTCGATTTTTCCCCGTCCCAGCGCGTTGCCGTTGTTGTCCACGAGGTAGATCTCTTCGCTTTCGTCTATTTCATATTCGACGGGGAGAAAGAGCGTGTCGCGCGCCGCGTCGTAACCGAAGATGGCGAGGCCGGGGCACTGGTGGACACATTCCATGCAGCCGGTGCACTTGTCGTAGTCCACGACGGGGACGGCGGCGGTGGAGTTTTTGGTGATTGCCCCGCGGCGACAGGCGAAGGAGCAGGGGTTGCAGGCGAAGGCGTAGAGGCAGTCGATTTGGACAAATGGTCGGGCGTTTTGCCTGTCGGCGGCGGGGAGGCGGGGTTCGTCGAGGAGGCGGGTGGGATGCTGCTGGGAGTCGATGTACTCGCGGGAGATGTTGAGGTAGTCGTCGTGGCGGACGGGGAGCGACATGTCCATGATGATTTCGGCGGCTACCTGCTTGCCGCGCAGGACGGCGCTGGTGCCTTCACCGATGCGGGTGGCGTCGCCGGCCGCCCGGCAGCGTTCGCCAAAGACGGCTTTTCCTTTTGTCCACAGCTGGTCGTCGGGGATGAGGCCGGTGCATATATTGATGGCGTCGATGTTTTGGATGATGCTTTCGGTGCCGGGGATGGGTTTGAAGTTTTCGCAACGGGCAACGAGGGCGGCGGTGATGCCGGTGCGGTTGGCGTTGGGGATGGCTTCGAGGAGGATGTGGGAGGTCATGACGGGGATGGCCAGGCGCCTTACCCTGTTGGCTTGCACGGGGAAACCGCCCTCGCGGGGCATGGCTTCGATGATCGCCCGGACGTTGGCGCCGGCTTGCACGAGCTGGTAGGAGGTGAGGTAGCCGATGTTGCCGGCGCCCACGGTGAGGATGTTTTTGCCGGGGAGGGTTAGCTCGCTGTTCATCATTTTTTGGACGACGGCGGCGGTGTAGACGCCGGGGAGGTCGTCGTTGCCGAAGGCAGGCATGAAGGGGACGGCGCCGGTGGCCACGACGAGGTAGTCGGCGTCGACGTAGAAGATGGTGTCCGTGGTCAGCTCTTTGACGGCGACGCGGTTTCCCTCGAGGATGTCCCAGACGGTGGCGTTGAGGTATATGTCGTCGGTGTCGCCTCCCGCCAGCGAGCGGGCGATGTCGAAGCCGCGCATCCCGCCAAAGCGTTTTTCTTGCTCGAAGAAGAAGAATTGGTGGGTTTGCATGTTGAATTGGCCGCCGACTTTGTCGTTGTTGTCGATGATGATGGCGTTGATGCCGTTGCGCTTGAACTCTTCGCGAGCGGCCAGTCCCGCGGGGCCGGCGCCGATGATGACCACGCGGGCGTGAAGGACGCGGCGGGAGGGGGTTTCGCTGGAGGGCGCGGGGATGGGAGGCATCTCGTCCGGGAGGATTTCCCTGACCTCTTTGATCCCGTCGACTTTCGTCACGCAGACGCGGCGCGGTTTCCCGTCCACCAGCATTTCACAAGCCCCGCACTTGCCTATGCCGCAGGCCAGCGAGCGCGGGCGTCCCTCCAAACTGTGGCTGTGCACGGGGAAACCGGCGCGGTGCAGGGCGGCGGCGATGGTGAGACCGCTTTCGGCCTCTATTTTTTTTCCGTTGAAGATGAAGTGAACCGCCTCGCGAGAGGGGATTTCGAGTATCGGGTGTCGTGTTATCTTGGACATGTTATTAAGGTGTTTTTTGAAAATCGGCGCAATGTATCGGATTTACGCAAAAAAAAAACTGACCAATGTCAGTTTCATTTTTTCTTTCCGGGGAGCGTTATTTGTCCTCCGGTACTTTTTCGAAGACGAAGTATCCCTCCATGCCTTGCGCGTCCATGCTGAGGCCGATGATCGTGGAGCTGTCGACGAGGAGGCCAAACCAGGTGTCCAGCTCGTAGTGGAGGGAGGTTTCCGCGTGTATCACGTCGTATTCCGTGGCGTCGAGTTTTACTTTTCGCCCTTCCAGGGTTCCGGAGAGGGTCTCCTGGATCATGTAGGAGGCGCCGCCGGACTCTTTGTCGGTGAAGATGATTTTGCCGGAGAGGAGTTTACCTTGCTGCTCCAGGAACATCTCGCCCGAAGCCTCGCCGAGACCGTAGGACTCCTTGTATTTCCACTTGCCCGTCATGCTTCCGCGCGGTTTTTGGCTTCTTGCCAGAGTTTCTCCATCTCGTCGAGGGAGAGATCCGGGAGGAGACGACCCGACGCGCGCGCCTGGTCTTCCATGTAATTGAAGCGGTTGATAAATTTCCTGTTTGTCTTTTCCAGGGCGTTCTCCGGGTTGACCCCGTGGAGACGGGCGGCATTGATGACGGAGAAAATAACGTCGCCAAACTCCTCCTCGGCGCGTTCGCGATCGCCGCGGAGCATCTCCGTTTCCAGCTCTTGCAGCTCCTCCCGCACCTTTTCCCACACCTCTTCGGGCTTTTTCCAGTCGAAACCGACGCCCCGCGCCTTGTCCTGCACGCGGTAGGCCTTGACCATCGAGGGGAGCGCCGCGGGGACGCCTTCCAGCACCCGCTTCCGTCCTTTTTCCTTCAATTTCAGCTGCTCCCAGTTGCGGCTCACGTCGTGCTCGTCGGAGACCTTTACCTCGCCGTAGACGTGCGGGTGGCGGTAACGCAACTTGCTGCAGATGCCCTCCAGGACGTCGGCAATGTCGAAGGCGCCGGACTCCTCGCCGATGCGCGCGCAGAAAACCACGTGCATGATGATGTCCCCCAGCTCCTGCTTCACCCCTTGCAGGTCGTTGCTCAAAATGGCGTCGCCCAGCTCGTAGACCTCCTCCACCGTCAACGCCCGCAGGGACTCCAGCGTCTGCTTCTTGTCCCACGGGCACTCCACGCGCAACGTGGCGATGATCTCCAGCAGGTCGGCGAACGCCTCTTTCCGCCTCTCGATGTCTCCCGTTATTTTTCCCATATTTTCAAATCCTTAAATTTTCTCGTCTGCGCGATTATTAGTACTTTGCCGCGCAAAAATAGAGGTTTTATTTGATGTTTCAAGATGGAGAGAAGAATAAGTATCGGCAGCGCCGATCCTGTTGACTTTTATGGAATTAATAACACGAAACTCGTTGCACTCAAGGAGTTTTTTCCCAAGCTGAAGATTACCGCCCGCGGTGACGAGATTATCGCGCAAGGGGAAGAAAAAGAGCTGGAACTGCTCCACGCGAAGATCGACGCCCTCCTGGAACACTATAACAAGTACAACATGCTCACCGTGGCGAACCTGAAACGCATCGTCCTCGAGGACGAGGCGGTGGAGGATCCCGAAGACCCCGCGTCCGTCATCCTTTTCGGCAACGGCGGGAAGGTGATCCGGGCGCGCGCGCCACACCAACGCGCGCTGGCGGAGGCGGTCAGGAGCAACGATTTGCTGTTTGCCACGGGGCCGGCAGGATCGGGAAAAACCTACACGGCCATCGCCCTCGCCGCGAGAGCGCTGCAGAACAAGGAGGTCAAGCGCATCATCCTCAGCCGGCCGGCCGTGGAAGCGGGCGAGAACCTCGGCTTCCTCCCCGGGGACATGAAGGAGAAGGTGGATCCTTACCTCCAGCCCCTTTACGATGCCCTCGCGGACATGATCCCGCCGCGCAAGCTGGCCGCGCATCTCGAAAATAACGTCATCCAAATCGCCCCGCTCGCCTTCATGCGCGGGCGGACGCTGGACGACGCTTTCGTGATCCTCGACGAGGCGCAAAATGCCACGCGCGGCCAGCTGAAAATGTTCCTCACGCGGATGGGAAGCAGCGCCAAGTTCGTCATCACGGGCGACATGACCCAGGTCGACCTCCCCAGGCCGGCGGATTCGGGACTGGCGCACGCTGCCACCATCCTGCGGGATATCGACGGGATCGCCTTTATCGAGTTCGATACCGGCGACATCGTCCGCCACCGCCTCGTCACCGAGATTGTAAACGCCTACGAACGAGAATCCTGAATTACCAAAATACAAATAACATGGACGCTATTGTTAAAACAAACTTCAACTTCCCCTGGCAAAAAGGGCGGTACGTCGGCAAGGTGCGCGACGTCTACAACATCAACGACGACCTGCTGGTGATGATCGTCACGGATCGCATCTCCGCCTTCGACGTCGTGCTGCCGGAGGGGATTCCCTACAAGGGGCAGGTGCTGAACCAGATTGCCGCGCGGTTTCTCGACGCTACCGCCGATATTCTCCCCAATTGGAAGGTGGCCGTGCCCGACCCGATGGTTACCGTCGGTTACCGCTGCAAGCCTTTCAAGGTGGAAATGGTGATCAGGGGATACCTCTCCGGCCACGCCTGGAGGGAGTACCGGGAGGGAAAACGCTACATCTGCGGGGTGAGAATGCCCGACGGGATGGTGGAAAACCAGGCTTTCCTCCAGCCGATTATCACGCCCACCACCAAGGCCGCCGAGGGGCACGACGAGGATATTTCCAAGGAGGAGATCATCGACTCCGGTCTGGTGAGCGCCACCGATTACGAGGCGCTGGAGGAGTACACGCGCGCCCTTTTCCGGCGAGGTGGCGAGATTGCCGCGCGACAGGGGCTGATCCTCGCGGACACGAAGTACGAGTTCGGGAAACGGAACGGGAGGATCTTCCTGATCGACGAGATTCATACCCCCGATTCCTCCCGCTATTTCCACGCCGAGGGCTACTCCGCGCGCCTCACCAGGGGCGAGAAGCAACGGCAACTCTCCAAGGAGTTCGTGCGCGAATGGCTGATGGAAAACGGGTTCCAGGGTAAACACGGGGAGAGCGTTCCCGATATGACGCCGGGAATCGTGCGCGAAATCACGGAGCGCTACGTCGAGCTGTACGAGAATATCACGGGCATCCCCTTCGAGAAGGCCGACGGCTTCCACGTGCTCGAACGCGTGGAGCGAAACGTCACCCGCTTCCTGCAAACTCGAAAGGAAGGGATATAACGGGGAATCGCCAGGAAAAAGATCAAGCCGTCGATCACGAGCAAGAGCGCGCTGCCACCCGCGGGGCGCCAATGTTCGCGATCGGCGGCTTTCCGCGTTATCGGCGACACGAAAAAACAACACATTATTTCCTTCCCGACGACCGCCGTGGGGGTTCTAAAAAATTTAGAAGCGCCCCCGGAACACCGGAAATGCTTCTGAAAATTTCAGAACCGCTTTCGGAACACCGGAGACGCTTTCGAAAATTCCGAAAGCACTTCCGGAACACCGGAGACGGTTCTGCGAAACGCAGAAGCACTTCCGGAACACCGGAGACGGTTCTGCGAAACGCAGAAGCGCTTCCGGAACACCGGAGACGGTTCTGCAAAACGCGGAAGCGCTTCCGGAACACCGGAGATGGTTCTGCAAAACGCAGAAGCGCTTCCGGGACACCGGAGATGGTTCTGCGAAACGCAGAAACGCTTCCGGAACACCGGAGATGGTTCTGCAAAACGCGGAAACGCTTCCGGAACACTGGAAACGGTTCTGCAAAACGCGGAAACGCTTCCAGAACACCGGAGACGGTTCTGCAAAACGCGGAAGCGCTACCGGAACACCGGAGACGGTTCTGAAATTTTCAGAACCGCTCCCGCGGACACGGGCGGTTGCACCTTG